>NZ_QKTB01000019.1:0-71512 GCF_003234405.1 Curtobacterium sp. MCLR17_045 | reverse complement strand
GACCCCGCCCGCTCACCCCACCCCCGCGCACGCAGAAGGGCCCCACACGCGCAGCGTGCGGGGCCCTTCCGTCAGGCGGACTTAGAAGTCCATGCCACCCGTCGGGTCGCCAGCCGGAGCAGCGGGGGTGCGCTCGGGCTTCTCGGCGACGACGACCTCGGTGGTCAGGAACAGACCGGCGATCGACGCAGCGTTCTGCAGCGCCGAACGCGTGACCTTGGCGGGGTCGATGATGCCAGCAGCGATCAGGTCGACGTACTCGCCGGTCGCGGCGTTGAGGCCCCAACCCGACTCGAGCTCGCGGACCTTGGCGGCGACGACACCCGGCTCGAGACCGGCGTTCAGCGCAATCTGCTTGAGCGGCGCGTCGATGGCCACGCGGACGATGTTCGCACCGGTCGCCTCGTCACCCTCGAGCTCGAGGGCCTCGAGTGCGACGGCACCGGCCTGGATGAGGGCGACGCCACCACCGGCGACGATGCCCTCTTCGACGGCAGCCTTCGCGTTGCGGACGGCGTCCTCGATGCGGTGCTTGCGCTCCTTGAGCTCGACCTCGGTCGCGGCACCCGCCTTGATGACGGCGACGCCACCGGCGAGCTTCGCGAGGCGCTCCTGGAGCTTCTCGCGGTCGTAGTCGGAGTCGGTCGCCTCGATCTCGGCACGGATCTGGCGGACACGGCCGGCGATCTGCTCGGCGTCGCCGGCACCCTCGACGATCGTGGTCTCGTCCTTGGTGATGACGACCTTGCGGGCACGACCGAGCAGGTCGAGCGTCGCGTTCTCGAGCTTGAGGCCGACCTCTTCCGAGATGACCTGGCCGCCGGTGAGGATCGCGATGTCCTGCAGCATGGCCTTGCGGCGGTCGCCGAAGCCCGGGGCCTTGACGGCGACGGACTTGAAGATGCCGCGGATCTTGTTCACGACGAGCGTGGCCAGGGCCTCGCCGTCGACGTCCTCGGCGATGATCAGGAGCTGCTTGCCCGCCTGGATCACCTTGTCGACGACCGGCAGGAGGTCCTTGATGTTCGAGATCTTCGAGTTGACGATCAGGATGTAGGCGTCCTCGAAGACGGCTTCCTGACGCTCGGGGTCGGTGACGAAGTACTGCGACAGGTAGCCCTTGTCGAAGCGCATGCCCTCGGTGAGCTCGAGCTCGGTGCCGAAGGTGTTCGACTCCTCGACGGTGACGACGCCTTCCTTGCCGACCTTGTCGATGGCCTCGGCGATGAGCGCGCCGATGGTCGGGTCAGCGGCCGAGATCGACGCGGTCGCGGCGATCTGGTCCTTGGTCTCGATGTCCTTCGCGTTGGCGAGGAGCTGGTCGGAGACGGCGGCGACGGCCTTCTCGATGCCGCGCTTGAGCGACACGGGGTCGGCACCGGCGGCGACGTTGCGCAGGCCTTCGCGGACGAGCGCCTGGGCGAGGACGGTCGCGGTGGTCGTTCCGTCACCGGCGACGTCGTCGGTCTTCTTGGCGACCTCCTTGACGAGCTCCGCACCGATCTTCTCGTACGGGTCGTCGAGCTCGATCTCCTTGGCGATGGAGACACCGTCGTTCGTGATCGTGGGGGCGCCCCACTTCTTCTCGAGGACGACGTTGCGGCCGCGCGGGCCGAGCGTCACCTTCACGGCGTCGGCCAGCTGGTTCAAGCCGCGCTCGAGGCCACGGCGGGCCTCCTCGTCGAAAGCAATGATCTTAGCCATGTGGTTTTTCGTCCCTCCCGGACGTCGTCTTGGGGGTCGTGCTGGCACTCAGCGTGAGCGAGTGCCAACGCCGATTCTGGCACTCGCCGGGTGTGAGTGCAACACAGTCGGGAGGCTCGTGACGACTTCCCAGGACACGTCGCGTCCGGTGGACCCCGCACCACCGCCGCGGTCGCGCTCCCCGCGCCGGTCACCGTCCCCGCACACGACGAACGCGCCGCCCCTGACGGGACGGCGCGTTCTGGAAGTGGTGCTGCTCAGGCGGGGCGGACGGACTCTGCCTGCGGGCCCTTCGACCCGGTGCCGACGTCGAAGACGACGGCCTGGCCCTCCTCGAGGACCTTGTAACCTGACATGTCGATGGCCGAGTAGTGCACGAACACGTCCTGGCCCCCTCCATCCACGGTGATGAAGCCGAAGCCCTTTTCAGCGTTGAACCACTTCACGGTTCCGTTGGCCATGATCTCTTGCTCCCTGGTACTGCAGTGCGGAACGACGTGATCGTCGTCTGCATGGGACTCTGACCGAACCCGTCCGATCAGGCAAGAGGTGTGACGTTGTTTCACGTCGATTCCGTCAGAAATCAACGTGCTCGAAACACGGCCGTCACACAATGCGCGGAAAACGCGGCGCGACGACCCGCAGAACGACCGATCAGCCGGTGTAGTCGGCGCCGAGGACGACGCTCACGTCGGCATTCGGGAACGCCGCCGACTGCTGCACGGCCGTGACGCCGAGCTGCTTCGCGATGCCCTGCGCGACCGCCGCCTGCGACGCCTGCTGGTAGTAGACGATCGTCGACGTGGAGCCCGTCGTGCCGGCGTCACCGGTGGAGGCGACCTGCCAGCCGGCGCCGGTCAGCGCCGCGCTCGCTCGGCTGGCGAGGCCCGTGGTGGTCGTGCCGTTCAGGACGACGACGGTGGTGGTGCCCTGCTGCGCCGGCGTCGCGGCCGCAGCACTGCCCGACCCCGACCCTGCGGAGCCCGAACCGGCCGACGAGGACGCGGACGGCTTGGACGTCGCCGAGGGCTTCGCGGTGGCGGACGCCGACGTGGAGGCCGAGGGGGAATCCGAGCTGTTGAAGGAGTAGCTGCCGTTCAGCAGTGCGAGGACGAGCACGCCGATGCCAACGAGCACGCCGGTGGCGAGCGCCGCCCAGGCGAAGGCGATCCAGCCACGGCCGCGACGCTGGGCACCGCGGTGCGCACCGACCCGCGGGCCGTCGGCGACGTCGTCGAACCGGTCTCGGGGGAATCTCGTGCTCATCGTTCCTCTTCACGTCCTTCGGGAGCCGCACCGGGCGCGACGAAGCTGCGCGTCGCCCGGGCGCTGGTGCGCGCGTGACGGAGCCGCTGCAGCCGGCTGACGAGCTGCGGGTCGTACGCGAGTGCCGCTGGCGAGTCGATCACGCGGTTCAGCACCTGGTAGTAGCGCGCCGCCGACATCTCGAACTCGACCCGGATCTCCGCTTCCTTCGTGCGGTCGTGCCGTGCCCGGTCCTGCTCGAACGTCAGCACGTGCTTCGCGAGCTCACTGAGCTGGTCAGCACCGAGCTGGTCAGCACGCAGCTCGTCAGCACTGAGCTCGTCGACGCTGCGTTCGTCGGTGGGGCTGGTCACTGCGGTTCCGATCACGGTCGGGTAACGGGTCTCGCACATCGTAGGGGTGGAGTCGATCCGGACCCTGGCACGGCGCTGGACTGTCGCGAACACCGGTCACAGGTTCGGCGCGCGGAACCAGCGCACACGCCGACCGAACGGGTCGGAGACGGCCACCGCGACCCCGTCGAGCGAGACCGTCGCGAACGAGTCCGGATCCGCCGCGTCGACGTCGTCGGGCAGCGTCGCCGCCACCCCGCGCAGGATCCCGGTGCGTTCGAGGGCGATCCAGTGCACGCCGCGCGCACGGAGCCGGTCGACGAACCGCTGCCGGTCCGCGCCCGGCACGTAGACCAGGGTCCCGGTGGTCAGGACGACCGGTTCGACGTCGTCCGGCAGGGCGTCCAGTGCACGGTCGAGGTCGCCGGGCAGCGCGCCCCGGATCCGGACGGGAGGCACGGTGAGCGTCGCGGACGCCGCCGCGCGCATCAGGGCGGTCCGGTCCGACGCCTCGGGCGGGACGGCCTCGACCAGCCGGTCGAACGCACCGGGGACCGACAGGTCGATCGGGTTCGGGTCGAGGGCCACCCGGGCGCCGACCCTGATCGGAACGGTCGCGGGAGTGGGAACGGCCCCGGTTGCGTCCGCGACCAGCCGGACCGACGGCTCGGCGAGCGCCGTGTGCATCCGGAGGACCGCGGCCCCGGAACCGACGCGGTAGTCCAGGGTCACCCGGTCCGGGATCGAGCACAGCCCGGCGGCGGCCCCGGCGTCGACCAGGCCGAGCGGACGCGCGGACCGTTCGGCGAGCGCCGCGAACAGCGGAACGACCGGGGCGAGCCGCTGCGGGTCGTTGGCCTGCACCGTGGCGGAGGCGAGGGCCGTGACCAGCGCGGGGCGGGCCTCCAGGCCGAGCGCGCGCAGCGCACCCGGGTCCGACGGGTCCGCGCCCAGCTGCCGCGCGACCGCGAAGAACAGTTCCGGCTGCCGCTGCTGCTCGGGGACCTTGGCGAGGAGCGCGACGAGGGAGTCGTCGAGCGACCGTGCCCAGGCCGCGTACGACGGCGAGAACGCCTGGATGCGGTCGGCGTACGCGTCGTACCGGGCGCGGGTGTCCATCAGCGTCCGGGCCGGTGCATGCCGACGTGTCGGATGCCGGCCTCGTCGTACGGCTCCCCGAACCGCACGAAGCCGTACCGCTCGTACAGGGCGGCGACGTACTCCTGGGCATGGAGGACGAACGGGTCGTGTCCGTGTTCGTCGAGGACGGCGGCGACGAGCCGGCCGGCGATCCCCTGCCCGCGGTGTCCGGGATCGGTGGCGACCCGGCCGATCACCCACGCCGGCGGTGCCGCGCCGTCGGGGTGGACCTCGTCGACTGCCGGGCGGATGAGCCGCAGGTACCCAACCGCATCGGTGTCCGTGCCGAACCACCAGTGCTCGGTGTCGGGCTCTCGGTCACGGCCGTCGAAGTCCTCGGCGGTGACCCGCTGCTCGAGCGCGAATACGCGGTTGCGCAGGACGACGATGCCGTACAGTTCGTCCGTCGTCAGACGGGTCCAGCGGGCGTGGTGCACGGAATGCTCGGACATCGTGGCGAGTTTAGTGAAGTGGTCGGGAGTGCCCGAAAGAGCCCGGCCGGAAGCAGGAGGAACCAATGGCATACAACGTCGACAAGTCCGACGCCCAGTGGCGCGAGGAGCTCTCCCCGGACCAGTACGCCGTCCTCCGCCAGGCGGGGACCGAACGACCGTGGACCGGTGAACTCCTCGACGAGGAGCGTGCCGGCGTCTACACCTGTGCGGCCTGCAACGCGGAGCTGTTCAAGAGCGGCACGAAGTTCGACTCCGGCTGCGGCTGGCCGTCGTTCTACGAGTCGGTGAACCCGGACGCCGTGCAGCTCATCGAGGACAACTCCCTCGGCATGGCCCGCACCGAGGTCCGTTGCGCGAACTGCGGTTCGCACCTGGGCCACGTGTTCCCGGACGGGTTCGGCACCCCCACGGGTGACCGGTACTGCATGAACTCGATCTCGCTGAACTTCTCGGAGAAGTCGGGCGAGTGAGCCCCGGACGCCCTCACCGGTAGGATGAGCGGCGTCAGCCGGCATGGCGCAATTGGTAGCGCACCGTACTTGTAATACGGGGGTTGCGGGTTCAAGTCCCGCTGCCGGCCCCATATACTGCATGCGCAGGCCGCGACTCGTTCGCCGCCCGCACCGCCTTCAGCCCCGCCTCGAGCGGGGCTGTCGTGCGTCCGGCCGGTGGTGCCGGTCGACCAGTCTCAGGGCCAGACGCCGGGCTGGTACGCGCACCGTTCGATGTCGCCGACGAGCGCGGCGAGGACACGCGCCTGCCGCGGATCCCGTTCCTCCACCGTCCGCGAGCGCACCCAGACGAACGCCAGGAGATCGGCGACCTGCAGCATGCGTGAGTGGTGACTCGGCGCGAAGTGAACGGTGTCGAGCAACCGTTCGAGCCGGGTCTGCATGTACGTTCCGGGAGTCCCGTAGGCCTGGTACACCGCGAAACGCTCACGGTGCCGGTCTCGATCCGACCGTTCGTCCGCGATGACGAGCGCGTGCACACCCATCTCACCGGCCTTCCCGTCGACCCGCTGCAGGAGGTGCTGGAAGGCCACCTGTTCCGGCGAGTGCCGATCACGGAAGCCCCGCGCGTCCTGGTACCGACGCAACTGCCCGGGGCGGCAGCCTCGGAGCAGCACGGTTGCTCCGGAAGTCACGACGGCTTCGACCACGTCGAGGAACACCTTCACGCGCACGCGTGGCGGGACGGCGCTCCAAGCGCCCTTCCCGTGGAAGATCGGATGGGCGTGGATTTCGGCCTGCGCCTCGACGCCGTACTCCTCGAGCGCCGCGACGATCTCGTGCATGCGATGCGTGAGCCAGCGGGTCTGTGCCGCGTCCGCCATCACGGCGCCGAAGCCGTAGAGGTCCGGCTTGAAGGATTCGTCGACGAAGCAGAGCAGCACGGTGGAATACTGCCGTACAGAAGGTGTGGAGGGGGTGCGACGCACTGCCCTTGATGAAGCGATGCCCCGGGCGAAGTCTCGCCCGGGGCATCGGCACACGGAACGCGGATCAGGGGGCGTTCCGGGCGCTGGACGCGGTAACCAGCCGGTCGTGCGACGAGGATGACACCTCACCGACCCGCGCGTCCACACCCTGACCCCACATCCGCGGAAATCCGCACGATGTGCACGAACGCGCCGGGGTCCTGTCCGCTCAGCGCCCGCCGGTGATCTTCCGCTCCCGCTGCGCGACGCCGGCCGTGCCGTAGGGGTAGTCGTCGATGCGGGGAGCGCTGGCGTCGGTCAGTCGGGCGAGCTCGTCGTCGGTGAGCACCAGGTCCGCGGCACCGAGGTTGTCCTCGAGCTGCGACAGGGTGCGGACGCCGAGGATCACGCTCGTGACCGCGGGCCGGGCCAGCAGCCAGGCGAGTGCGACCTGCGACTTCGACGCGTCGTGGGCGTCGGCCACCTCGGAGACGGCGTCGAGCACCTCCCACGTGCGCTCGTCGCCGTTGCGGGCTTCCCACGCCTCCATGCCGCGCTGCGGGTTCTCGCCCAGGCGGGTGGCGCCGGTCGGGGCCTCGTCGCGCTGGTACTTGCCGGAGAGCCAGCCGCCGGCCAGCGGCGACCAGGGCAGCAGGCCGATGCCGGCGTCGAGGCAGGCGGGCACGACCTCGTGCTCGATGTCGCGGACGAGCAGGTTGTACTGCGGCTGCAGGGTGACGGGCGGTGCCCAGCCGTGGGCCTTCGCCTCGTAGACGGCCTTGGTGACCTGGTAGCCGAGGTAGTTCGAGAACCCGTAGGAGCCGATCTTGCCGGCGGACACGGCGTCGTCGAGGAACCGCAGGGTCTCGTCGATGGGGGTCAGGGCGTCCCACGCGTGCATCTGGTACAGGTCGATGTGGTCGACGCCGAGCCGCTCGAGCGAGGCGTCGAGGGCCACGCGCAGGTGTCGTCGGGACAGGCCGAGGTCGTTCGGGCCGTCGCCCTGCGGGAACCGGCCCTTGGTGGCGAGGACGACCTGTGCGGCCTCGGTGGGGTGTGCTGCGAGCCAGCGGCCGATGATCCGCTCGGACTCGTTGCCGGAGTAGACGTCCGCCGTGTCGACGAGCGTGCCACCGGCGGCCACGAAGGCGTCGAGGATGGCGTGTGAGGTGGGTTCGTCGGCTTCGCTGCCGAACGTCATGGTGCCGAGGGTCAGCGTCGACACCGATGTCCCGCTGTTGCCGAGGAGTCTGTAGTCCATGGCGGGGACGGTACGCCCGGTGCCGTCCGACCGAGGGGACCCACGAGTACCCCTCAGCGCGGGGCGGACAGGAACCGCAGCGCTGCTTCGCGGAACGGCCGCGAGGTCGGGGCGTTGAAGTGGTTGCGCCCCGGGATCTCGAAGAAGGTGGCGTCCGGCGCGGCCTCGGCGAGCCGGACCGCGCTGTCGCGGATGCCGTCCTCGCTGCCCGCGGCGATCAGGAGCGGCTGCGCCGGGGCGTTCTCCGGGGTCGGCTCGATGCTGTTCCGCATCCCCTCGACCATGGCCACGAGCGCGCCGAGGTCGTTGCCCTCGACGTTGCCCGCCATCGTCAGGTAGCCGTTGGTGACGCGGTCCTCGATGGGGGTGCCGTCGGCGATGTACGCCTTCGCCTGGTCGACGCGGACGCGACGCATCGGGTCGGCGTCCGGGATCCCGCCGAACACCGCACGTGAGATCCGGCCGGGCAGGCGTTCGGCGGTGTGCCAGCCGACGCGGGCGCCGAGCGAGTACCCGAGGAACGCGACGTCGTCGAGCAGGTACGTGTCGATGACCGTGGTGACGTCGGCGACGAGCAGGTCCATCGAGTAGGCACCCGGGTCGTGCGGCTTCGCGCTCGCGCCGTGCCCGCGCTGGTCGAGTGCCACGACCCGGTAGCCGGCACGGACCAGGTGCCGCGTCCAGCCCGAGGCGTGCCAGTTGAGCACCGCACCGGAGGCGAAGCCGTGCACCGCGATGACGGCCGGGGCGTCGGGGTCGCCGAAGTCGTAGGTCGCGAGTCGCAGCCCGTCGGGCGACATCACGAACCGGGGGCGGGGCGCTTCGGGGACGAGTGACATGTCCTCTCAAGCGTATCGGGGCAGTGTGGTGGCCATGGACGGCTACGGCGGCGATCAGATCCGGGCGGCGGAACGCCCCCACCTCGACGCGGGGGAACCCCTGATGCAGCGCGCCGCCGACGGGCTCGCGCGCATCGTCGGCGACCTGCTGGACGACCCGGCCGTGCGGCCGGTCGACGGGCCGGGATCCGTCCTCGTGCTCGCCGGCAGCGGCGACAACGGCGGTGACGCCCTGTTCGCGGGCGCTCGCCTGGCAGCGGCCGGGAGGCACGTGGCGGTCCTGCGCGTCGGCTCCCGTGTCCACGAGGCCGGCCTGGCAGCGGCGCTGGACGCCGGCGCGCGTCTGCTGGACGGCCCGTCCGGCACCTCGGGACCGAACTCGGGCGGAGCGGCCGACATCCTGCGGGCCGCCGGCCGGAGTGACGGCGAACGCCTGGCGGACGTCGCGACCGAGGCGGCACTCGAGGCCGACCTGGTGCTCGACGGCGTCCTCGGCATCGGGGTGCACGGCGCGAACGCACTGCGGTCCCCCGCGCGGGAGGTCGTGGACGCCGTCCGTGAGCTCGCCCGCGACCAGCGCGCGCCGTTCGTCGTCGCGGTGGACGTGCCGAGCGGCATCGACGTGGACACCGGCGGCGTCGCGGACGATCACGTCCTGCACGCCGACGTCACCGTCACCTTCGGCGGGGTGAAGGCCGGCCTGTTGACCGGACCCGCCGCCACCCTCGCCGGGCGGATCGAACTCGTCGACGTCGGGATCGGTGCGGACCTGGCGACGATGGAGCCGCTGATCCGCACCTGATCCCTCGAACATCAGGGCGTCAGTGGTGCTCGTACAGCACGGGCTCCGGCAGACCGTGCTCGGCGCGGACGCTGCGTGCGATGCCCTCGATGGCGACCAGGGCATCGACCACGAGCTCGGGCGTCACCGGGAACGGCATGTTGTGGATGGTCTCGCCCTCCACCGTCGCGGCCTCGGCCACGGCGCGCAGCACGTCACGGTCGTCCACCGTCAGGCCGATCTCGGTCAGGGTGTTCGGCAGGCCGACCTTCGTGGTGAAGACGACGAAGTCCTCGATCTCCTCGGCCGGGGCGCCCTCGAGCACCAGCTGCGCGATCGTCCCGATGTTCACCTTCTGCCCGTGGGCCAGGCCGTGCGCCTGCGGCGCCGCAGTCAGCCCGTTGTGGATCGCGTGGGCGGCGGCGAGCCCACCGGACTCGAACCCCAGGCCGGACAGCAGCGTGTTCGCCTCGACGACCTTCTCGAGCGCCGGGGTGACGACCTTGGCCTTGACGGCCTCGATGGCCTGCAGGGCGTTCTCGTGCAGGAGCTTCCACGACAGCTCGGCGAGCGCGACGCCGGTCTGCGTCTGCAGGCCGCCGGCCATGGTGTCGGCGTTGGCGCGCTTCGCGGCACGGGCCTCGACCCAGGTCGCCAGCGCGTCACCGATGCCCGCGACCAGGAACTGCACCGGCGCGTTGGCGACGAGCCTGGTGTCGATGAGCACCAGGTCCGGGTTGTGCGGGAAGAAGCGGTACTCGATGAACTCGCCCTCGGCGGTGTAGATGACGGCGAGCGCCGAGGTGGGGGCGTCGGTGGACGCGGCCGTCGGCACGCTGGCCCACCGGATGCCGGCAAGGTGTCCCGCGGCCTTCGCAGCGTCGATCGCGGAGCCACCGCCGAGCCCCACGATGACGTCTGCGTCCGTCGCGCGGATCTGCTCGACGAGCTCGTCGACGGCTTCTGGGGTGGCGAAGCGGCCGAACCCGACACGCTCCACGGCCAGGTCGGCGGACCGGAAGCTCTCGGAGACGGCGGTCTCGACGATGCCCCAGACCACGTCGTCGGCGACGATCAGGGGCCGCTTGCCGATCGGAGCGATGAACTCGCCGACGCGGGTGATCGCGTCCTTGCCCTGGACGTAGCGGGCGGGGCTCATCACGGTGCTGATGGGAGTGGCCATTGCGCGGTTCCTTCCGGTTGTACGACAGGTGTACGACAGGTGTCGGGGTGGCCGACGCCGCCGACGGTACGCGGGGCCGCTGATCGGGAGGTGCTGATCGGTAGGTTCGGGATCATGACGTTCAACGACGACTCGCAACTCCGCGGCGGCAAGGTCAAGCGGCGGGGTCGCACCACGGCGATCGGCGGAGGTGCCGTGGGCGTCGCCATCGTGGTGTTCCTGGTCGCGCAGTTCACCGGCTTCGACCTGAGCGGGATCGTCGGCGGCGGCAACGGCCTGACGACGATCCAGCAGGGGGGCGAGTCCGTCGACGCCGCCCCCGAGTGCCGGACCGGGCGCGACGCCAACCTGCGCGTCGAGTGCCGGATGGAGGGCGCGGCCGAGTCGCTCGACACCTACTGGACGTCCGAGGCGCGGTCGCTCGGCATCTCGTACACGTCACCGGAGTTCTTCCTGTTCGAGGACTCCACCGACACCTCGTGCGGGCAGGCCTCGGCCGCGACCGGCCCGTTCTACTGCCCGCCGGACCGTGCGATCTTCCTGGACACCGCGTTCTACGACGACCTGCAGTCGCAGTACGGCTCGTCCGGCGGTCCGCTCGCGCAGATGTACGTCGTCGCCCACGAGTGGGGGCACCACATCCAGCAGCTGCAGGGGTCGTTCGCGAACACCGACCGCTCCGGCACGGGTGCGTCGTCGGGGAGTGTCCGCGTCGAGCTGCAGGCGGACTGCTACGCCGGGGCCTGGGTCGGCGACGCCGCCACGACGAAGGACGCGAACGGCGAGACCTTCTTCGAACCGATCACCCGCTCCCAGATCACCGACGCCCTGTCGGCGGCGAGCGCCGTGGGCGACGACAGCATCCAGGAGCGCGCAACCGGCCGCGTCGACCCGGACTCGTTCACGCACGGGTCGAGCGAGCAGCGACAGCGCTGGTTCCTGCGGGGCTACCAGCAGGGCGCGACGAGCTGCGACACCCTGAGCATCCCGGGTTCGGCCCTGTAGCCGCACCGTCGAACCACGGGAGGCCCGGTGCCAGCTGGCACCGGGCCTCCCGTCCGTGGTCAGCGCGTCAGCGCTCGTTCATACGTCAGCGCTCGTCGGGCCGTCAGCGCTTGGTCGGCGTCGGCGTCGGGGTCGCGCTCGGCGTGGGCGTCGGGGTGGCGTCGGTCGCCCCGGCGGCCGTCACCACGAAGGTGCGGAAGTCGTCGTTCGTGACCGGGGAGGTCAGCTCGTACCGCTGGCCGTTGACGAGCACGAGCGGCGTGCCGGGGAACTCCTTGAGCGTCGACCCGGGGATCGTGCCGTCGGACACCGCCGTCGTCTGCTCGTCCACCCACTTGGCGTAGTCCTGGTCGGCGATGCAGCTCCGGACGGCGCTCCGTTCCTGCAGCCCCTGCACGCCCGTGACGACGTCGGTGAGCTCCGCGTCGGTGAGACCAGGGGTGCCCTCGTCCGGCTGCTTCGCGAAGAGCGCCTGGTTCACCGCGTAGAACTGGTTCGGGGAGTGCTCGGCGACGCAGGCGGCGGCGTTCGCGGCGCGGAGCGAGTACTTCGTGCCCTGCGAGCGGTTCGACAGGACCGCGACCGGGTGGATGTCCACCGTGGCCGCACCGGAGTCGACGAGGTCCTTGATGTAGTCGCCGTTCGCCTGCTCGAACTGGCCGCAGCCCGGGCAGAGGTAGTCGACGTACAGGGTGATCCGGACGGTGCCGGCGCCGTCGGTCGCGGCGCTGCTCGGCGACGCGGAGGCCGATCCGGACGCGGACGCCGCGACGGGCTTCAGGTCCTGCCCGATGGTGATGCCGCCCTGCGACATGGTCGACGGGCCGGGGCCGGCGGGCTTCACGGAGTCGACCAGCACGAGCGTGACGATCGTCGCGGCGGCGAGGAGCACGACCCCGAGCCCGATCTGCAGGCCGAGCCGGACACCACGCTGGCGTCGCTTCTGCTGGGTCCGGGCACGCTGGGCTCGCTGGCGGGCGGCTTCACGGCGCTCGTTCCGCGCGGCGCGGGCGGCACCCTCGGGGCGGTTGTTCATCGGTGCGTCGTCCTCCTGATCGGTGTCCGCTCGGCGTTCCCCTGCTCGGCGGACGGACCCGGCGATTGTAGTGGGGCGCTCTGGGAAGCCGCCGACCAAGGGGGAAAACACTGGCGCACCCGGGTGAACTCGTGTTGTATGAACCTCGACAGTCGACGGCGACTGTCCGGGGCCCGTACGGGCACACCGCTTCACTCGGATCGTCCGGCACGTACCTGCCGGTGAAGGAAGGACCGAACGCTCATGGCGTCCGTCACCTATGACAAGGCAACCCGTCTCTACCCCGGAGGCAACCGTCCCGCGGTCGACTCCCTCGACCTGGACGTCGCCGACGGCGAGTTCCTCGTCCTCGTCGGCCCCTCGGGTTGCGGCAAGTCCACCTCGCTCCGCATGCTGGCCGGCCTCGAAGAGGTCAACTCCGGTCAGATCCGCATCGGCGACCGCGACGTCACGGACGTCCCGCCGAAGGACCGCGACATCGCGATGGTGTTCCAGAACTACGCGCTGTACCCGCACATGACCGTCGCCGAGAACATGGGCTTCGCGCTCAAGATCGCCGGCGTCGGCAAGGAAGAGCGCGCCACCCGCGTGCAGGAAGCCGCCAAGCTCCTCGACCTCGAGGACTACCTCGGCCGCAAGCCGAAGGCGCTCTCCGGTGGTCAGCGTCAGCGCGTCGCGATGGGCCGTGCGATCGTCCGTCAGCCGCAGGTGTTCCTCATGGACGAGCCGCTGTCGAACCTCGACGCCAAGCTCCGCGTCCAGACCCGCACGCAGATCGCGTCGCTGCAGCGTCGTCTCGGCGTCACCACGGTCTACGTCACGCACGACCAGACCGAGGCCCTCACCATGGGTGACCGCATCGCGGTGCTCAAGGACGGCATCCTGCAGCAGGTCGGCACCCCGCGCGACCTGTACGAGAAGCCGAACAACGTGTTCGTCGCCGGCTTCATCGGTTCGCCGGCCATGAACCTGCTGCCCGCCGACGTCATCGAGGGCGGCATCAAGTTCGGCACGCTCAACCACGCGATCGACCGCGACACCCTGTCGAACGCCCGTGCCGCACAGATCACGGTCGGCATCCGCCCCGAGGACGTCATCGTGTCGCAGACCGGCGAGGGCCTGCCCGTCACGGTCGACGTCGTCGAGGAGCTCGGCGCCGACGGCTACCTCTACGGCCACGCCGACGTGAACGGCCAGCGCGCCGACATTGTCGCCCGTGTCGACGGTCGTGCACACCCGTCGATCGGTGACACGATCGTCATCACGCCGAAGCAGGGTCACGTCCACGCCTTCGACACCGAGTCGGGCGACCGCCTCGACGACAAGGCCGTCGTCAGCGCGTAACCAGCGCACTCCCCCGAGAGCCCGTGCCCGCCTCACAAGGGCGGACGCGGGCTCTCGGCTGTCCCCGACACCAGAGGAACCACCGTGCCCGACTCGATGTCCATCACCGCCGCCACCGTCGACCCCGGCCTGCTCGACCTGCCGTGGGACCTGCCACTCGCCGACTGGCCCGACGACACGATCGTCGCGCTGCCGAAGGGCATCTCGCGGCACCTCGTGCGGTTCGTGCACCTGAGCGGCTACGTCGCCGCGGTGAAGGAGACCGGCGAAGAGGTCGCCCGGTCCGAGTACGAGATGCTCCGGACCCTGCAGCGGATGGACGTGCCGTGCGTGGACCCGGTCGCGGTCATCACGAACCGCGTCGACGCCGACGGTGAACCACTGCACCCCGTGCTCGTGACCCGCCACCTGCGGTTCTCCCTGCCCTACCGCGCGCTCTACTCGCAGACGCTGCGCCCCGAGACCGCCACCCGTCTGGTCGACGCCCTCGCGCTGCTGCTCGTCCGCCTGCACGTCATCGGGTTCTACTGGGGCGACGTGTCCCTGTCGAACACGCTGTTCCGTCGCGACGCCGGCGCCTTCGCCGCGTACCTGGTCGACGCCGAGACCGGCAAGCTCTACCCCGGCGGGCTGTCGAACGGTCAGCGCGAGAACGACCTCGAGGTCGCCCGCGTGAACATCGCCGGCGAGCTGCTCGACCTCGAGGCCGGCGGACGGCTCGACGAGAACGCCGACCCCGTCGACGTCTCGAACCGCATCGTCGCCCAGTACCGGACGCTCTGGACCGAGCTCACCGGCACCGAGCAGTTCGACATCAAGGAACGCTGGCGCATCAACGACCGCGTCGAGCGCCTGAACGAGCTCGGCTTCGACATCGAGGAACTGTCGATCCACACGACCGAGGGCGGCTCGCAGGTCCGGATCCAGCCGAAGGTCGTCGACGCCGGGCACCACCAGCGCCGACTGCTGCGCCTCACCGGGCTCGACGCCGGCGAGAACCAGGCGCGGCGCCTGCTCAACGACCTCGACTCGTACCGCGCCCGCAACGGCCGTGACGAACTCGACGAGGAGATGGTGGCGCACGAGTGGGTCTCGCGGGTCTTCGAGCCCGTCGTCCGCTCGATCCCCCGTGACCTGCGCGGCCGACTCGAACCCGCCGAGGTGTTCCACGAGCTGCTCGAGCACCGCTGGTTCATGTCCCAGCAGGAGGAGCGTTCCGTCTCCCTGCCCGAGGCCACGACCGCCTACATCAACGACGTGCTCCGACACCGTCGCGACGAGCGCCTGCTCATCAATCCGCCGACCTCGTCGATCACCGTGCCGATCCCGGTGCTGGACGACGACGACGCCGACGAGTCCGACGACGTCGACGACTGGCGCGCCACGGTCTGACGCGGTCCCCGCTCGGTCACGACACCCCGCCGGGTGGGCGCCGACCGGTCGCAGACCGTCGTCTGCGGCGTCGCGCAGCGACGACTCGTGACCACACGGCGGGCACCAGCCGACATGTCCTGACCGTTCTGGGGCCGAGAACGCGACCGCCTGGAGGCCCGGCCCGCGTCCCGGAGACCGGCGCCGGGCCTCCAGGCCGTCACGCCCAACCCCGCCTGCCACCGTGAGCAGGAATGGTCGCCTCCCGCTCGGGGAGGCGACCATTCCTGCACACGAAGTGCTGGGGCTACGCGGTGCGACGGCGCCGCGCGACCTCCCACAGGGTGACGCTCGCGGCGATGCCGGCGTTCAGGGACTCGGTGGCGCTCGAGATCGGGATCGACACGATGGCGTCGCAGGTCTCGGTGACCAGGCGCGACAGGCCCTTGCCCTCGGAACCGACGACGATCACGATCGGGCGGTCCGCGAGCTCGAGGCCGTCGAGCTCCACGTCACCGTCGCCGTCCAGGCCGAGGACGAACAGGCCCATCGACTTGAGCGACTTCAGGGTCTGCGTGAGGTTCGGGGCCATCGCGACCGGCGTGCGTGCGGCGGCCCCGGCCGAGGTCTTCCACGCCGACGCCGTCACGCCGACCGAACGACGCTGCGGCACGATGACGCCGTGTCCGCCGAACGCCGCGGTCGAGCGGATGATCGCGCCGAGGTTGCGGGGGTCCGTGATGCCGTCGAGTGCGACGAGCAGCGGGACCTGGTCACGCGAGAAGGCCTGCTCGACGATGTCCTCGGACACCGCGTACTGGTACGCCGGCACCTTGAGGGCGACGCCCTGGTGCACGCTGTCGTGTCCGGTGATGCGGTCGAGCTCGGGACGCATGAGCTCGATGATCGGCACGCCGCGGTGGTTGGCGAGCGCGAGGATCTCCTTCACGCGGTCGTCGACCTCGATGCGCGACGCGATGTAGAGCGTCGACGACGGGGTCTTCGTGCGCAGGGCCTCGAGCACGGAGTTGCGCCCGGTCACCAGCTCGGAGTCGTCGGTCTTGCGTGCCGGCGGACGGCCCGTGCGACCCTGCGGGGTGCTCGAGGAACCGTGCCGGCCCTTGGCCGCCTCGAAGCGGTCCTTCGCGGCCTTGCGCTTGCCGGCGGGGTGGTACGGGCGGTCCTCGGCCTTCGGGGTCGGCTTGCGACCCTCGAGCGCCTGGGCGCCCTGTCCGCCGGAGCCGACCTGCTTGTTGCCCTTGCGACCGGTGCGGACGGCGCCGGGCCGACCCTTCTTGCTTCCCGAGACGTTCTTCATGCGTAGCTCCTGTTCGGCACTGCCGTGTTCAGGCGATGCTCCAGCGTGTTCCGGACGGCGTGTCCTCGATCGTGATGCCCGCGGCGGCGAGGTCGTCGCGCACGCGGTCGGCCGCGGTGAAGTCCCGTGCTGCCCTGGCGTCCGCGCGCTCCTGCACGAGGCGTTCGACGAGGGCGGCGAGCGGGCCTGCCGAGGTGTCGTGGCCGCCGCCCGACCAGTGGTCGGCTCGCGGGTCGATGCCGAGCACCTCCACCATCGCAGCCACCTGATGGTACGCGGTCCCGAGCGTTTCCGCATCGTCGGCGTCCAGGGCAGCGTTGCCGGTGCGCACGGTCTCGTGCAGCACGGCCAGGGCCTGGGGCACGGAGAGGTCGTCGTCCATCGCCGCGGCGAAGGCCTCGGGCACGGCCGGGGCGTCGGCGAGGTGGACACCCTCGAGCCGGGTCTCGGCGCGCTCGAGGAACCCGGCGATGCGGTCGTACGCCGCCTCGGCCTCGGTCAGTGAGCCCTGGTGGTGGTCGATCGACGAGCGGTAGTGGGCGGCACCGAGGAAGTAGCGGACGACGGCGGGACGGGCGGATCCGAGGAAGTCCGCCGCGAAGATCGAGTTGCCGAGCGACTTCGACATCTTCTGGCCCTCGACCGTCACCAGGCCGTTGTGCAGCCAGTACGACGCGAACGGGTCCCCGGCGGCCGTGGACTGCGCGAGCTCGTTCTCGTGGTGCGGGAAGCGCAGGTCGAGCCCGCCGCCGTGGATGTCGAACGCGGGACCGAGGTACCGGCGCGACATCGCCGAGCACTCGATGTGCCAGCCCGGGCGGCCGGCGCCCCACGGGGAGTCCCAGTTGGCGGTCGAGGGCTCGCCGGGCTTCGCACCCTTCCAGAGCGCGAAGTCACGGGCGTCGCGCTTGCCACGCGGATCGGCGTCGGCGGCCTCGACCATGTCCTCGCGCCGCTGACGGGTGAGCACCCCGTAGTCGGCCCAGCTGCCGGTGTCGAAGTAGACGTCACCCGAGCCGTCGTCGGCGGCGTAGGCGTGCCCGCGGTCGATGAGGCGCTGGATGATCTCGTGCATCTGCGGCACGCTCGCAGTGGCGCGGGGCTCGTAGGTCGGGGGCAGGATGCCGAGGGCGTTGTACGCGGCCGTGAACTCGAGCTCGACCCGGTAGGCGCGGGCGAACCACTCCTCGTCGGTGCCAGCCGCCAGGTCGAGGACCTTGTCGTCGATGTCGGTGACGTTGCGCACCAGGGTCACCCGGTACCCGCGGTGGGTGAGCCACCGACGCCAGATGTCGTAGACGAGCGCGGACCGCAGGTGCCCGATGTGCGGCGACGACTGCACCGTCGGACCACAGACGTAGACGCTCACGTGTCCGTCGACCAGGGGCACGAGGTCGACGACGGCTGCGGCGCGGGAGTCGTAGAGGCGAACGGTCACGCCTCAACCCTAATCGGCGCGGGGCCGCGGTTTCAGGAGGGACGCACGAGTGCCGTGGCGATCGCCGCGAGCCCCTCGCCACGGCCGGTGAACCCGAGCCCGTCGGTCGTCGTGCCGGACACGGCGACGGGCGCACCGACGACCGCGGACAGGGCGTCCTGCATCTCGTCACGGCGGCGGCCGATACGCGGCCGGTTGCCGATGACCTGCACGGTGACGGACACCGGCACGAGCCCGGCGTCGGCGAGCAACGCGACCGCGCCGCGCACGAACACGTCGCCCGTGGCGCCGGCGTACTGCGGGTCAGCGGTGCCGAAGCGTCCGCCGATGTCGCCGAGGCCCCCGGCGGAGAGCAGGGCGTCGCACACCGCGTGCGCCACCGCGTCACCGTCGCTGTGCCCGGAGAGGCCGGGTTCGCCGGGGAAGTCGAGCAGCCCGACGCGGCAGGGCGAGGCGTCGTCGAAGGCGTGCACGTCGACCCCGAGCCCGAGTCGGACCGCGACGGCGTCCGACTGGCTGGCACCCGCCGCACCGGCACCAGCAGCGGCACCAGCACCAGCACCAGCACCAGCACCAGCACCAGCACCAGCTTCGGTCCGCGCCCGCACGATGGACTCGGCCCGGCCGAGGTCCCACGGCGTCGTGATCTTGAAGGCGTCGGCGTCCCCCGGCACGAACCGGACGGTGCCCCCGACGGCCTGGAACACCCCGGCGTCGTCCGTCTCGGACTGCGACGCCACCGCGTACGCCCGCCGAAGTGCCGCGAGCGGGAAGCCCTGCGGCGTCTGCACCCCGACGAGCGCCGCACGGTTGACGGTCTCGACGACGACGTCACCGTCGACCCGTTTGACCGTGTCCGTGACGGGGAGCGCCGGCACGACGCCCGCACCGTCACCGGCGGCGACGGCGTCGAACACCCGCGAGAACTGTGCCGCGGGCGTGAGGCACCGCGCCGCGTCGTGCACCAGCACCGTGGTGACGGAGTCCGGCAGGAGGGCCAGGCCGGCCTCGACCGACCCGTGGCGATCCGCGCCTCCGGCGACGACGGCCGTATACGCGACCGCAGCACCCGCGACCGAACCGACCACCTGGCGGCACTCGTCCAGGTGCGACGCCGGTGCGACCACGACGACGAGCGTCGGTGACGGCAAGGCGAACAGGGGTTCGAGCGCCCGCGCGAGCATCAGCGCACCGGCCACGGGCACGAACGCCTTCGCGGTCCCGACGCCGAGCCGGGTGCCGGACCCCGCCGCAACGACGACGACCGCCCGGTCCACCCCTTCGGGGAACCGTGCGGTCGTCGTTCGTGCTGTCGTGTTCAGTGCGCTGTCGTCAGGCTCAGGAAGCCAGGACCTCGTCGAGGACGGTCGATGCCTTGTCCTCGTCGGTCTTCTCGGCCAGCGCGAGCTCGGAGATCAGGATCTGCCGGGCCTTGGCCAGCATCCGCTTCTCACCCGCGGAGAGCCCGCGGTCCTGATCGCGCCGCCAGAGGTCGCGGACGACCTCGGACACCTTGATGACGTCACCGGAAGCGAGCTTCTCGAGGTTCGCCTTGTAGCGACGTGACCAGTTGGTGGGCTCTTCCGTGAACGGCGCCCGGAGGACCTCGAACACCTTGTCGAGTCCTTCCTTGCCGATCACGTCGCGGACGCCGACCAGGTCGACGTTGTCCGCCGGGACCTCGATCGTCAGGTCACCCTGCGTCACCCGCAGTTTCAGGTAGACCTTTTCCTCGCCCTTGATGACGCGAGTCTTGACTTCAGAGATGGTTGCCGCCCCGTGATGGGGGTAGACGACGGTCTCGCCGACCTCGAATTGCATGTATCAGGCTCCGTTCCCAGACATCCAGTTTACCACAAGGGCCGTTCCGGTAAGGGGACCCTCAACGCTCACCCCTCCCGGTGATCGCTAGGATGGGCGCGGGGACCGCCCGGTCTCCATCGTGACTTACGGAGGAATCTCTTGCGACCTCGGGTACTCGTGTCCGTCGCCGTTGCGGCAACCATCGCGCTCGGCGCCACCGGGTGCGAGTTCATGTCGCCGGCCCACACCGTCGACATCAAGCAGATCACCGACGGCGTGGACGTCTCGACCGGCAAGGTCGACGTGCGGAACGCCCTCCTGATCTCGGACGACGGTGAGAGCGCCCGCTTCATCGGCACGCTGGTGAACAACGACGACCAGGACGACTACACCGTCTCGATCGAGATCGGCGGCGACACCCAGACCGTCGACGTGCCGGCCAACACCCACGTCGACCTCGCCATGGCCGCGGGTGCGGGCAGCGACGACGAGTCGAGCGTGCAAGAGGGCGACACCACGCAGGGCACCACCGCCGGTGACGCCGAGCCGATCGTGTTCGACAACGCGGACGCCAAGCCCGGTTCGCTCGTGAAGGTCTACTTCAGCTACCCCGACGCCGAGGGCACCTCGGCCAACGTGCCGGTGCTGACGAGCTCGCAGGAGGAGTACCAGACCCTCGCGCCGAGCCCGACCCCGACGCCCACCTCGACGTCCCCGTCCGAGAGCGGCGCACAGTCGACCGGCGAGGCCGTGCCCGGCACGCAGCCGACCGACTCGCAGACGGATTCGTCCGAGGGCGACAACGGCACCAACTGACGCCGACGGGCGCGGCTGACACCGCGCCCGAGCCGTTCGCACAGGAGGCCCGGTGCGAGTCCCAGGGACTCGCACCGGGCCTCCTGTCCGTCCGTCTCAGGCCTCGATGCGGTACCCGAGACCGCGGACCGTCACCAGGATCTCGGGGGTCGACGGGACCCGCTCGATCTTCGAGCGGATGCGCTTGATGTGCACGTCGAGGGTCTTGGTGTCGCCGAAGTAGTCGGAACCCCACACCCGGTCGATGAGCTGCCCGCGGGTCAGCACACGGCCGGCGTTCCGGAGCAGCAGCTCGAGGAGCTCGAACTCCTTGAGCGGCATCGGGGTCTCGGACCCGTCGACCGACACCGTGTGCCGCTCGACGTCCATCCGGATGCCGCCGACCTGCAGGATGCCGCTGTCCGCCGGGTCGTCCTCGGTCCGGCGACGGAGCACGGCACGGATCCGGGCCAGGAGCTCCCGGGTCGAGTACGGCTTCGTCACGTAGTCGTCGGCGCCGAGCTCGAGCCCGACGACGATGTCCACCTCCGAGTCCTTCGCGGTCAGCATGATGATCGGCGCGTTCGACCGGGTCCGGATCTGCCGGCACACCTCGGTGCCGCTCAGGCCCGGCAGCATGAGGTCGAGGAGCACCAGGTCGGGGTTCTCCGCGTCGAACTTCGACAGCGCGGTCACGCCGTCGGCAGCGACGGAGGTCTCGTACCCCTCACGCTGCAGCAGGAACTCCAGGGGCTCGCTCAGGGCCGGCTCGTCGTCGACGATGAGGATCTTGGTCACGATGGCTGCTCTTCCAGTTGCTCTTCGAGTGCTGTGGTCAGTTCGGGATCTGCCTCGGGCAGACGGATGGTGAAGGTCGAGCCCTTGCCGGGCTGCGACCAGACGCGCACGTCACCACCGTGGTTGCTGACGACGTGCTTGACGATCGCGAGCCCGAGGCCGGTGCCCCCGGTGGCGCGCGACCGTGCGGGATCGACACGGTAGAACCGTTCGAAGACGCGGTCGAGGTCGGCCTCGGGGATGCCGACGCCCTGGTCGGTGATCGCGATCTCGACGAAGCCCTTCGACGACCGGACGCCCACGCCGACGCGGGTGTTGTCCGGCGAGTACTTCACCGCATTGGCGATGAGGTTCGACACCGCGACCTGCAGCAGCCCGCGGTCGCCCATCACCCGCAGCTTCGACTTCTTGGCGCGGATGATCTCGATCGAGCGGGCGCGGGCGACGACCTCGTTCGCGTCGATCGCGGCCTGCACGATCTTGTCGATGCCGGTCTCCTCGCTGTTCTCGAGCGCGTCGACGGACTGCAGCCGGGACAGCTCGATGATGTCCTTCGTCAGCGCTCCGAGCCGCTCGGACTCGGTGATGAGCTGCGCGGCGAACTTCTTCACGTGCACGGGGTCGTCGGCGGCGAGGACGAGGGTCTCGGACAGCAGGCCGATGGCGCCGATCGGCGTCTTCAGCTCGTGCGAGATGTTGGCGACGAAGTCGCGGCGGACCTCGTCGATGCGCCGGCTCTCGGTCAGGTCGTCCGCCGTGAGCAGGACGTACCGGTTGCCGAGCTGGGCGGCACGGAAGCTGAGGTAGCCGATGAGCTCCCCGTGGCGACCACGCGGCAGCTCGAGGTCCTCCGACCCCATCTCCCCGCTCTTGCGCACCCGGTCGATGAGCTCGAGCAGTTCGTGGTGCACCAGGCGTCGGCGCACGACGAGCCCCGCCGTGAGGGCCTGGGGGGATGCCGCGACGACGGTGTTCGACGGGTCGATGACGACCGCCGGGTTGTGCATCGTCGCGATGACCGCTGCGACGCCGTCCGGCAGGGTCCGCTCCGCCACGTCGGCAGCACGTGCCGTCCGCTCGGCGGTGATGATCAGCACCACGACGCCCGCGCCGAAGACCCCGCCGAGGAGCATCGACAGTGGCACGAGCCACGCGTTGTCCATGCCGCCAGTGTAGGGATGGTCATGCGGGGTTCCGGTACCGTTCACCGTCTGCGGAAGGCCAGAACGCGAAGCGTTCAGCCCCGCGTCACCGTTCGTTCACCTGGGCTGACGACACTCGTCCGGTACGCAGAGAGAGGTACTCCCCCATGCGCGAAGTCTTCCAGCAGGAACTCCAGGACGTCCAGGAGCGACTGACCGAGATCGCCGGGCTCGTCGAGTCCGCCATCACCCGAGCCACGCAGGCCTTCAGCGACTCCGACGTCGCCCTCGCCGAAGAGGTGATCGCCGACGACGAGAAGATCGACCTCGCCGCGAACAGCCTCGACGAGATCGCGATCGACATCCTCGCCCGCCAGGCCCCGGTCGCCCGCGACCTGCGCGTTGTCGTCACCGCCCTGCGCGTCAGCTCCTCGCTCGAGCGCATGGGCGACATGGCCGAGCACATCGCGCAGCTCGCCCGCCAGCGCTTCCCCGAGAAGGTCGTGCCGAAGGGCCTCCGCAGCACCTTCAAGGAGATGGGCCGGCACGACGTCGCGATGGCGCAGAAGCTCACGCGGCTGCTCGCCACCGAGGACATCGCGCTGTCGGCCGAGATCCGCGACGAGGACGACGCCGTCGACGAACTGCACGCCAGCGTCTTCGACTTCGTGCTCGGCGAGGCCTGGAAGGGCGGGCCGATCGACACCGTCGACGCCACCCTGGCCTCTCGCTACCACGAGCGCTTCGCCGACCACGCGGTCTCGATCGCGAAGAAGGTCGAGTACCTGGCCACCGGCGACTGGACCGGCGCGTCCACCTCGACCGCGGCCGTCTGACCCGACCCGATCGGTCTGACCCGGCCCGATCGGTCTGCGAGGATCGTGGCATGGCCCAGGTCGCGATCATCGTCAACGGCATGCCCGGTTCCGGCAAGAGCAGCATCGGCACGGCACTCGCCGAGGTGCTCGGCTGCCCGTTCCTGTCGAAGGACCGCATCAAGGAGCCCCTCGCCGACGTCGTCGGCCCGATGATCGCCTCGCGGCCGCTCGGCGGCATCGCGATGGACACGATGTGGTCCATGGCGCGGGCCGTCGAGAACGGGGTCGTCCTCGACGCTGTCTGGCTGCCGTCCCGTGACCGCGACCTCCTGGAGGCCGGACTCGCGTCCGCAGGCTCGCCTCGCGCCGTCGAGGTGTGGTGCGACACGGACCGCGCCACCGCCGAGCAGCGGCTGCGCGACCGGTACGAACCGGGCACCGTGCCGGTGCGGCACGAGGTGCACGGGGACCTGGCCGACGTGCTGGCCTTCTGGGACGAGCACGGCGACGACGCCCGGCCCGTCGGACTGCCCGGCGTCCCGGTGATCCGGGTCGACACGACGAAGCCCTACGACGTCGGCGCCCTGGTGCAGGAGATCGCGTCGCACTTCGTCTGACCAGCCACGGCTCGTCGAGCTGACCGTGCTGCCGAAGCGACAGGTCGTCGACGGGGCGATCCGTTCCTCCTGGCAGAGCGACAGGAGTCGGCGGAACGTCGGCGGCCCACTGTCGCTTTCGCGAACCCCCGCACACGCACGAACGCCCCGCCCGGATGCCGGACGGGGCGTTCTGCGTGGGTGCTACTTCTTGGCGCCCTGGGCGGCCACGGCGGCGGCGCCGGCTGCGGCGGCCTCGGGGTCCAGGTAGTACGCGGGCTTCGTCGGCGTGAAGTCGTCGTCGAGCTCGTACACCAGCGGGATGCCCGTCGGGATGTTCAGGCCGGCGATGTCGTCGTCGGAGATGCCGTCGAGGTGCTTCACGAGCGCACGCAGCGAGTTGCCGTGGGCCGTCACCAGCACGGTCTTGCCGGCGGCGAGGTCCTTCGTGATGTCGGACTCCCAGTACGGCAGCAGGCGGTCGATCACGAGCTTGAGCGACTCGGTGCGGGGCAGCCGGTCGCCGAGCTCGGCGTAGCGGCGGTCGCCGAACTGCGACCACTCGGCGTCATCGGCGATGGGGGGCGGCGGGACGTCGAACGAGCGGCGCCACTCCATGAACTGCTGCTCGCCGTACTCGGCCAGGGTCTGGGCCTTGTCCTTGCCCTGCAGGTCGCCGTAGTGGCGCTCGTTGAGGCGCCAGTCGCGCTTCACCGGCAGCCAGGCCAGGTCGGCCTGCAGCAGCGCGATGTCCGCCGTCTGGATCGCACGGGTCAGGAGCGAGGTGTACAGGACGTCGGGGACGATGCCGGACTCGGCGATGAGGTCGCCGGCGCGCTTCGCCTCCTTCTCGCCCAGCTCGCTGAGCCGGACGTCGACCCAACCGGTGAACAGGTTCTTCTGGTTCCAGTCACTGTTGCCGTGACGGAGCAGGACGAGCGTGGAGGTCATGCCTCCGAGTCTACCGAGCGGTACCGGCCCCGTACCCTTGACGCATGCCCATCGGGAACGTGACGCGCGGGACGACCGGGTACAACCGGCTCCGCCGCGTCGACCGGTGGATCGCGACCCTGCCGGTGCTGCGCAGGACGGACGACCCGCTCGTCGCCGACGTCGGCTACGGGGCCTCACCGACCACCACCCTCGAGCTGCGCGACCGGCTGGCGGCCGTCCGACCCGACGTCGAGGTGACCGGCATCGAGATCGAGCCCTCGCGGGTCGCGCTCGCGAACGCCGGGACCCGCGACGGCGTGACGTTCCGTTTGGGGGGCTTCGAGACGCCGACGCCCGGGCAGCGCCGGCCCGCCGTCATCCGGGCGTTCAACGTGCTGCGGCAGTACGACGAGTCCGCGGTGGTCGGGTCGTGGCGGATCATGCAGGACCGGCTGCAGCCCGGCGGTGCGCTCGTCGAGGGGACCTGCAACGAGGTCGGCCGGGTCGCATCGTGGGTGACACTCGACGACGTCGCGCCGCACACCTTCACGGTGTCGCTCCGGCTCGCCGGGCTCGACGTACCCTCGATCGTCGCCGAGCGGCTGCCGAAGGCCCTGATCCACCGAAACGTGCCCGGCGAACGGGTGCACGCGTTCCTGCGCGACCTCGACCTGTCGTGGGCGGTCGCGGCTCCGCTCGGCACGTACGGGCCCCGACAGCGGTGGATCGCCACGGTGCGTGGGATGCGTGACCGCGGCTGGCCGGTGCTGCACGGGGTGACGCGCTGGCGGCTCGGCGAGCTCAGCGTCCCGTGGTCGGCCGTCGAGCCTGCCTGACCCTGCGACGCAAGACACCGGTGTTCGCGCTCCGAACACCCGCAAACCGCGGTGCGACCGGCGAACACCGGTGTTTTGCGACCGTCAACGGGGAGCTAGGAGCGCTTGACGACTCCGAGGCGGGGCAGGCGCGGGACGTTCGCCGTCGCACCGGCCTCGGGCGGGACGATGGTCTCCTGCGCCGCGGTCACCACGACGTCGTCGGCCTCGAGCCGCAGGGTCGCGGTGGGGTCGAGCGAGCGCTTCACCACGGCGAGCCCGATCGGACCGAGCTCGTGGTGGATCGCCGAGGCCGAGAGCCGACCGACCTGCTTGTCGTCGAGCAGCACGGGGGTGCCGGGCGCCGGCAGCACGCCGTCGGACCCGTCGAGGTGCAGCAGCACGGCCCGACGCGGCGGGTGCCCGAGGTTGTGGACCTTGGCGACGGTCTCCTGCCCGCGGTAGCAGCCCTTCGACAGGTGCACGGCGGAACGCAGCCAGTCGAGCTCGTGCGGGATCGTCCGCTCGTCGACGTCGGACAGGGTCGGGCGCCAGGCGGCGATCCGCAGCGCCTCGTACGCGAGCAGCCCCGCGACGGGGACGTCCGACGTGGCGATCGCGGCCGCGGTGCCGGGGGTGACCACGGCGATGCGGAGGGTCCAGTCGGAGCCGGGGTGGGCCTCCTGGTCGGCGTAGCCCCATCCGCCCGGCGTGACGGCGCCCCACGGGTCGACCCACTCGGCGACGGGCGGTTCCGGCAACTCGACGGACGCGAACGGGGCGTCCGCCCCGAACCAGCCGAGGGTGACGAAGTCGTCGGAGCGGTCGGCGACCTCGACCCGGAGCATGAAGCGCATCGAGTCGAGCCACCCGGCGAGCGGCGCAGCGTCAGCGCGCTCGGTGAGCAGCCAGACCGTCGCACCGTCGTCGACGACGCGGGCCGCGTGCTCGACGCGTCCGGCCTGGTCGAGCACGAGCGTCTCGGTGCTGACGCCGGTCGGCAACCCGGTGAGCTGCTGCGAGGTGATCGAGTTGAGCCACGACAACCGGTCCGGTCCGGAGACGGTGACGACACCGAGTCCGAGCTCGACGACGGCACGCCCCCGGGTCAGCAGGCGCTGCTCCCCGATCGGGTTGCCGAAGTGCGCGGCGACGGAGTCGGCCGCGACGAAGCCGTCACGCGCGTCGAACACCGACATCAGTCGACCTTCGCGAGCTGCCCCGAGGCGTGCGAGGTGAGTTCGCGACCGAGCGCGGCGATGTCCCACGCCCAGAAGAGCTTGCCCTCGACCAGTCCGTACAGACGGGTCGCGGCGGAGTAGTCCTTCGCGTTCGGCGAGCGCAGCACGGCATCGGTCGACAGGTCGATCCGGCCCTTCAGCACACGGCCGACGTAGAGCTCGTTGACGCCCGTCGGGTGGATGATCGCGGCCTCGACGTCGAAGCCGTCCGTGGTGTTGCGGAGCGCCTCGACGCTCTCGACCGTGCTGAAGGGCGTGGGCCCGTCGCCCAGGAGCATCGCGGGGCCGCGGTCGCCCGGCTCGGTCGGACGGTCGATCCGCCAGTAGCCCATCTCGGCGGCGAGCGGGGTGTGGTCGTCGTCGAGCAGCCACGTGGTCGACGAGTAGTTCAGGTACGGCAGGCCGTCGTGGCTGAAGCTGACGCGCTGGCCGAACTCGTAGTTCCGGACCTCGTCGTCGTCACCGACCGGGTACTCCACGACGCCGGCGCCCTCCCACACGCCGACCAGCCACGACAGCGGGACCAGTTCGGGGGCGAGGCCCTCGGGCAGCTCGATCAACGCTGGCCCTTGAACAGCTTCACGACGACGACCACCGAGATGAACGCGATCGCGAGCGACGCCAGGCCGAGGAGGCCGACGTAGAAGAGCTCGAGCGCAAGCAGCGAATCCATGCTCGGAGTCTACGCGGCTCGGCTCAACGCGCCAGGAGCACCACCGCGGTGACGAGGACCACGACGAACGCCCCGGACGACGCGATGCTGATCCGTTCGACCAGACCGTCCTTCGTGGCGGTGATGAGCTGCAACACGAAGCTGACCATCACGCAGGCGACGAAGACGAGCAGCAGCCAGGCGAAGGCGTCGCGCTCGGCCACGGTCAGCACGAGCACGGCCCCGACGACCGCCAGCACCCAGACCGGCAGGACGGACGTCAGCCGCAGGCGACGCTGGTCGGTGGGGTGCACGGGCTCGGTCACGCCCTCCATCATGGCAGGGACGTGCGGAGCGCACGCACCGTGCGGTGCGGAACGCACGCCCGTGCGGTGCGGTGGTCGCGTCGTGGGGTGCGGTGGTCGCGTCGTGGGGTGCGGTGCTCGCGCCGTGCAGTGCGGGATGACGCGCAATCCGTCCGGCCGGATGAGTCCTTCCCGAGCATCACTAGGATGTCTCCACGACGTCATCCACCTCCGGAGGTCCTGTGGCACAGCTCCTGGTACTCACCTCGACCGCGCCCGGAGACGTCCTGCCGAGCCTGGGCCTCCTGAGCCACCGGATCCGCCACGTGCCGGCCGAGGCCGCACAGCTGGTCAACGCCCCGCAGAGCGACCTGATGTTCGTGGACGCCCGCACCGACCTGGTCAGCGCGAAGGCCCTGTGCAAGATCCTCGCCTCGTCGGGGTCGACCACGCCGATCGTGCTCGTCGTCACCGAGGGCGGGCTGACCGCGGTGAACAGCGACTGGAACGTCGACGACGTCGTGCTCGAGAGCGCGGGCCCGGCCGAGATCGACGCCCGCATCCGGCTGTCGGCCGGTCGCGCGGCGAAGGGCCAGACGAGCTCGAAGATCCAGGCGTCCGGTGTCGTCATCGACGAGGCCAGCTACTCCGCCAAGGTGCGCGGCCGGCCGCTCGACCTGACGTTCAAGGAGTTCGAGCTCCTGCGCTTCTTCGCCACCCACCCGTCACGCGTCTTCACCCGCGAGCAGCTGCTCAGCGAGGTCTGGGGGTACGACTACTTCGGTGGCACCCGCACGGTCGACGTGCACGTCCGACGACTGCGCGCCAAGCTCGGCGACCTCGAGTCGCTCATCGGCACCGTCCGCAACGTCGGGTACCGCTTCAACGTCTACGACGACGAGGCCGAGCGCCTGATGGGACAGTAGTGCTGCCCGACCTCGACAGCTTCGTCGCCCCCGGCGAGGCTCCCCCGTTCTCCGACCAGACCCTGGTGGACGTCCGCGCGGGGCGCGCGACCGTCCTGACCGTCGACCACGGGGTCGCCGTGGTCCGTGACGGTGAGCTCGAGATGGTCGTCGCCCAGGAGGCCCGTGGCCAGGGCATCGGCACGGCCCTGGTGACGCAGGCACTCGCGCTGGGCGGCGGGACCGCTCCCCGGCTCGCGTGGGCGCACGGGGACCACCCGGCAGCGCGTGCGCTGGCCGACCGGTTCGGCTGGCGCGCGGTCCGCACGCTGCTGCAGCTCCGGGCGCCCGTCGCCGACTCCGATGTGGACGTCGCCGCCGACGCTGATGCCGACGTGGCGCTGCCCGACGGCTACTCGCTGTCGGCGTTCCGCCCCGGCACCGACGACGAGACCGACTGGCTCGCGCTGAACGCCGCCGCCTTCGCCCACCACCCCGAGCAGGGGCGGATGACGCTCGACGACCTGCACGCCCGCGAGGTCGACGACTGGTTCGCAGGCGAGGACCTGCTGCTGCTCCGCGATGCCTCCGGGCAGCTCGCGGGCTCGTGCTGGCTCAAGGTCGAGGACGGCATCGGCGAGTTCTACGCCGTCGCCGTGCGGCCCGACCTGCAGGGGCAGCGACTCGGCGGAGTGCTCATGCGTGCGGGCACCGCTCGGCTGCGCGGCCGCGGGCTGACCGCCGCCGCGCTGTACGTCGAGGGGGACAACGAGCCGGCGCTGGCGCTGTACCGGCGCTCGGGGTTCACACAGCACGCGATCGACGTGCAGTACGCGGCGCCGGAGCAACCCTCAGGTCGCTGATACGCTGCGCCCATGATCCAGGGGGACCAGGGCGGATCGCCCATCGAACGACGACGTCCGCACGCACGGTCGGGGGCACGCCGGTGAACTTCAACCCGTCGCCGGTGTTCCTCGCGATGGCGGCGATGGTCGCCATCCCCGCCGTCGTCACCGCACTCGTCCGCCAGAGCGACCGGAAGCGCCCCCCGTCGGCGGTCGTCGGGGACGAGGCGTACGGCGTGCTCTTCACCGTCCGCGCTCGCCGGTGGAACTACCTGCTGCTCCGGATCATCGGGATCGTCTTCATCGTGGTCGGCGGGTTCTTCCTGCTGGCCGCACTCGCCCTGCTCGACGACCCCGAGGCGATCGGGATGCTCCTCGGCGGTCTCGGCATCGGGCTGTTCGGGCTGCTGTTCGTCTACCTGGGCGTCGGGCAGAAGCGGCGCCGGGTCGAGGCGTACGACTCGCAGCTGGTCGTCACGCCGATGTTCCGTGCCGCCCGGACCGTCGACCCCGCTGCCATCAAGCACATCCGGCCCACGACGAACCGCTTCGGCGGCCTGGACGTCAAGGTGCACGGCCAGCGCGGGGTGATCAGTGTCCTGTCCATCGATGCCGCCTACCCCGAGTTCTGCGCGTGGCTCGAGCAGCGGGCGCCGGCGCAGTGGGGCGCGTTCGTGCAGGTCTTCGCGCGCTGAGCGCAGCACCTCGGTCCGTCGCGGCCGTTCCTGCACAACCGAACGGTTCACCGCCGGTTTCCACAGCGTCCACCGAGGCCCCTCCGGTGGCAGGGGCCGGGTGGCAGGATGTGGGGATGGACACCGAACCGCAGCTCGACGGCGAATCCGTCGCACCCGACCTCGACGACTTCGACGAAGTCATCGAGATCGAGCACGAGTCACTGCCGACGGACCGCTACTTCGACCGCGAGCTCAGCTGGCTCCGGTTCAACCAGCGTGTGCTCGAGCTGGGCGAAGACCGCACGCAGCCCCTGCTGGAGCGGGCGAACTTCCTGGCGATCTTCGCGTCCAACCTCGACGAGTTCTTCATGGTCCGCGTCGCCGGCCTGAAGCGCCGCATCGACACCGGCATCGCCGTCCCGACCAACGTCGGCCGTGCTCCCAGCGACGTCCTGCGGGACATCGCGAAGAAGGCCCACGAGCTGCAGGACCGGCACGCCCAGGCCTTCATCGGGTCGCTCAAGCCCGACCTCGACGCCGCGGGCATCCACATCGAGCACTGGTCCGACCTCGACGAGGCCGACCGGCAGCGGATGCGGGAGTACTTCAACGAGCAGATCTTCCCGGTGCTCATGCCCCTGGCCGTCGACCCGGCGCACCCGTTCCCCTACATCTCCGGGCTCTCACTCAACCTGGCGGTGCGGGTCCGCAACCCGAAGTCGCAGCGCCAGGAGTTCGCGCGCCTCAAGGTGCCGCAGAACTTCTCGCGCTTCATCAAGCTCCCCGACGACAACTCCGGCCGGATGCGCTTCATCCCGCTCGAAGACCTCATCGCGAACCACCTCGACGACCTGTTCCCGGGGATGGAGGTCCTCGAGCACCACGTGTTCCGGGTCACCCGCAACGAGGACGTCGAGATCGAGGAGGACGAGGCCGAAAACCTCATCCAGGCCCTCGAGCGCGAGCTCCTGCGCCGCCGGTTCGGTCCGCCGATCCGCCTCGAGATCACCGAGGACATGGACCCGGTGACCCTCGACCTGCTCGTGCGTGAACTCGACATCACCGAGGAAGAGGTCTTCCGGCTGCCGTCGCCGCTCGACCTCGGCGGACTGTTCGAGATCTCCAAGATCAACCGTCCGGACCTGCACTACCCGAAGCACGTGCCGACCACCCCGGTGCAGTTCCAGCCGGGTGAGCCGAACACCAAGCCCGACCTGTTCCGCGCGATCAAGGCGAACGACGTCCTGGTCCACCACCCCTACGAGTCCTTCGCCACGAGCGTGCAGGCGTTCCTCGAGCAGGCCGCGGCCGACCCGAACGTGCTGGCGATCAAGCAGACCCTGTACCGCACCTCCGGCGACAGCCCCATCGTCGAAGCGCTCATCGACGCAGCGGCCGCCGGCAAGCAGGTCCTCGCCCTGGTCGAGATCAAGGCCCGCTTCGACGAGCAGAACAACATCACCTGGGCCCGGAAGCTCGAGAAGGCCGGCGTGCACGTCGTCTACGGCCTGGTCGGGCTGAAGACGCACTCGAAGCTGGTGCTCGTCATCCGGCAAGAGGGCGGGACGCTCAAGCACTACAGCCACATCGGCACGGGCAACTACAACCCCAAGACCTCGCGCATCTACGAGGACATGGGGCTCTTCACCTCGGACGACACGGTGGGCAAGGACCTCACCCGCCTGTTCAACGAGCTGTCCGGCTACGCCATCGAGAAGAAGTTCAAGCGCCTGCTCGTGGCACCGCTGCACCTGCGGAAGGGCCTGCTCAAGCGCATCCAGACCGAGGCTGCCAACGCCCGGGCCGGCAAGCCCTCGGGCATCCGGATCAAGGTCAACTCGATGGTCGACGAGCAGATCATCGACGCGCTGTACCTGGCGAGCCAGGCCGGGGTGCCGATCGACGTGTGGGTGCGCGGCATCTGCTCGCTCAAGCCGGGCATGGAAGGCGTCAGCGACACCATCCGCGTGCGGAGCATCGTCGGGCGCTACCTCGAGCACTCCCGTGCGTTCGCGTTCCACAACGACGGCGACCCCGCGGTGTTCATCGGCAGCGCCGACATGATGCACCGCAACCTCGACCGACGCGTCGAGGCGCTCGTGCGGCTGGTCGCCCCGGACCACATCAACGAGGTCCAGGAGATGTTCGACCTGGCGATGGCCGACACCGCCAGCTCGTGGCACCTGGAGTCCGACGGCGAGTGGACACGGCACTCCACGGACGATGCGGGCCGTCCGCTCGAGGACGTGCAGAATGTGACCATGCGGAAGATCTCGGCCCGGAAGCGCTCGACTCGGTGAGCGGCGGTCCCTCGGGCCCCGTCGTCGCTGCGGGTGCGGTCGTCTGGCGCGAACAGGACGGCACCCCCCTCGTGCTGCTCATCCACCGCGACCACCACAAGGACGTCTCCCTGCCCAAGGGCAAGGTGGACCCGGGCGAGGCCGTCCCGACGACCGCCGTGCGCGAGATCGACGAGGAGACCGGGTACCGCGTCCACCTCGGCGCACCGCTCGGCACCGCCGAGTACGTGCTGCCGAACGGCCGCGACAAGGTCGTGCACTACTGGGCAGCCCGGGTCTCGGCCAAGGAGTACGCCCGCGCCGGTGCCTTCGTGCCGAACCACGAGGTCGCGGCGCTCGAGTGGGTCACCATCGACGACGCCCGCAACCGCCTGACGTACGAGCGGGACGTCGCGATCCTCGACCGGTTCGCCGTACGCGCCGCCGCCGGACAGCACCGCACGTTCGCCCTGATCACCCTGCGCCACGCGAAGACGGTGCCCGGCTCAGACTGGGACGGCCCCGACGCCACCCGTCCACTGCTGCCCGTCGGCCGTTCGCAGGCCAAGGCCGCCGCCGCACCGGTCGCGGCGTTCGGCCCGAAGAAGATCGTGAGCAGCACGGCAGCGCGGTGCCTCGCGACCGTCGAACCGCTGTCCGCCGCGACGAAGCTCGGGGTCTCGAGCACCGCCGACATCAGCCAGGACGCCCACGACCGCGGCGCCGCCGACGTCAAGGGCGTCGTCCGGCGCCGGCTCGACAAGGGCAAGACCGCCGTCCTCTGCTCGCACGGCCCGGTGCTGCCCGACATCATCGCCCGGATCGCCACCGCGACCGCCGACGACTCCGGCCGCTTCGACCTGCGCCGCGCCGCGATGCTGTCCGTCGGGGACTTCTCCGTCATGCACATCGCCGGGGACACCCTCGTCGCGGTCGAGACGCACCGCAACACGATCCCGGCGTAGCCGGCGACCGCCAGACCGCAGTACCGCCGGACCGCAGCGCAGACGCCCGGTACCCGGCCACACGACGGGGCCGCGCCGCGCCCGGGAACGCGATCCGGGCCTCCCGGCCGCTCGTCCGCGATCATGCGTGCGCATCTTCCGAACGAGCGCACAGTGCCCCCGATCCTGCTCCCTGCGCGGGAGCGGCGCACGCCGCCCCGACGTGGACAACCCCTCGTTCACCTCCCGTTCACCAGCGGGGGTGATTGCGGTCACCTCGCGTCCCTACAGTCGCTCCCGGGTCGGCACCGGCCCAGGGACCGCAGTGGTCCCACTGCATTCCATTCCCGAAGGGACCCCTGTGAACATCAAGCGAATCGGTTCGATCGCAGCAATCGCGATCGCCGGCGCAGTCGTGCTCTCCTCGTGCGCGGCAAACGAGGACGCGGGCAGCACCGAGTCCTCCTCCACCAGCGGCAGCGACTACTCGAAGCTCTCCGGCACCCTGACCGGCTCCGGCTCGTCGGCACAGCAGACCGCGCAGGCCACCTGGGCCGCCGGTTTCCAGAACGAGGCCTCGGGCGTCACCGTGAACTACACCCCGGACGGCTCGGGCGCCGGCCGCGAGAACTTCATGTCGGGTGCCGCGGACTTCGCCGGCTCCGACGCCGCGCTGAAGGACGAGGAGCTCTCGGGCAAGTTCGAGTCCTGCAAGGCGGACACCAAGGGCATCGACATCCCCGTCTACATCTCCCCGATCGCGATCGCGTACAAGGTCGACGGCGTCAGCGACCTGACCCTCGACGCGAAGACCATCGCGGGCATCTTCTCGGGCAAGATCACCAAGTGGGACGACTCCGAGATCGCCGACCTGAACAAGGACGCGAAGCTGCCGGACGCCGACATCACGGTCGTCCACCGCTCCGATGACTCGGGCACCACGCAGAACTTCTCGGAGTACGTCTCCGCGAACGCTTCTGACGTCTGGACCGAAGAGCCCAGCCAGACTTTCCCGTACTCGGTCGGTGACAGCGCGAAGGGCACCTCCGGTGTCGCCTCCGCGATGGGCAACGCCACCAACGCCATCACCTACATCGACGACTCCGGTGCGGGCGACCTCGACCGCGCGAAGCTGATGGTCGGCGACAAGGCGACCGAGATCTCGGCCGACGGCGCCGCGCAGGTCGTCGCCGACTCGAAGATCGCGACCGGCCGCGAGGACAACGACCTCGCGATCGACATCGACCGCAAGGACACCGCTGACGGTGCCTGGCCGCTGGTCCTCGTCTCCTACGCCATCGCGTGCCAGGAGTACAAGGACGCCGACAAGGCCGAGCTCGTGAAGGGCTACCTCGACTACGTCGTCTCGAGCGCCGCTCAGGACGCCGCTGCCAAGGAGGCCAAGTCGGCCGCCCTCTCCTCCGACCTCGCGTCGAAGGCCAAGGACGCGGTCGCTTCCATCAAGTAAGGCCTCTTGAGCGCCCGGACGCCGGTCCCACCCACTCGACCGGCGTCCGGGCACTCAGCCGTCCAAGACCCCACCGGACGCGAACCCGTCCAGGACCCACCCGGACGCGCACCCGTCCGGGCCCACGGCCCGGACGCGCACCACCACCCCAGAACCCGTCGCCTCCCCCGGCGTTCCTCCGACAGGAGTACCCCATGACGACCGCACCGGCCCAGCCAGGGGCCACCGTCACCCCGACCAAGCCGAAGCCCGTCGTCCGTGTCGGCGACCGCGTCTTCTCCGCCGCCTCGGTCATCGCCGGCGGCCTCATCCTCTTCGTGCTCGTGCTCGTCGCCGCGTTCCTCGTCTGGCAGAGCATCCCGGCCTTCTCCGCCAAGGTCGGCGAGCTGCCGGGCAAGGCCACGAACTTCTGGGACTTCGTCGGCCCCCTGGTCTTCGGCACCGTCTGGTCCGCGCTCATCGCGCTCGTGATCGCCGTGCCGCTGTCCCTCGGGATCGCCCTCTTCATCTCGCACTTCGCGCCGCGTCGACTCGCGCCGGTCCTCGGCTACGTCATCGACCTGCTGGCCGCGGTGCCGTCGGTCGTCTACGGCCTCTGGGGCATCGCCGTGCTGGCGCCCCTGGTGAAGCCGTTCTACGTGTTCCTGAACGAGTACATCGGCTGGTTCCCGCTGTTCTCCGGCCAGGTGTCCGGCACCGGTCGCACGATCCTGACCGCGTCGATCGTCCTCGCCGTCATGGCGATCCCGATCATGACCGCGGTCATGCGTGAGATCTTCCTGCAGGCCCCGACCCTCAACGAGGAAGCGGCCCTGGCCCTCGGCGCGACCCGCTGGGAGATGATCCGCCTGTCGGTCCTGCCGTTCGCGAAGTCCGGCATCGTCTCCGCGATCATGCTCGGCCTCGGTCGTGCTCTCGGCGAGACGATGGCGATCGCGCTGGTGCTGTCGGTCTCGACGAACGTCACGTTCCAGATGCTGACGTCGCAGAACCCCTCGACGATCGCGGCGAACATCGCCCTGCAGTTCGCCGAGGCATCCGGTACGGCACTGAACGCGCTCATCGCGTCGGGTCTGATCCTCTTCGTCATCACCCTGGTCATCAACATGCTCGCGCGGTACATCGTCCGCAGCCGAGTCAGCTGAGAGGTCGCACCCGATGTCCCTCGCGCTCCGTCAGACCGGCACCGCCGGCAACGTCTACGCCAACGGCAAGCTGCACGCCTCCGTCCCGTGGCTGCTGCTCGTCGGCAGCTGGGTCGCCCTCGTCCTGGTCTTTGCCCTGCTCAACGCGGGTGGCGCCGTCAAGGACTTCAACGTCGTCGCCGCGATCTTCCTCGGCACGGTCCTGTTCGACGTCCTCATCGTCGTCATCTCGCGCATCGTCGAGGGTGGCCGCAAGGCGGTCGACCGCCTGGTCACCTCGCTCGTCATCACGGCGTTCGTCATCGCGGTCCTGCCGCTGGTGTCGCTGCTCTGGACGGTCATCGCCAAGGGCGTCGCCCGCTTCGACGCGAACTTCTTCTCGTACTCGATGCGCGGGGTCATCTCCGAGGGCGGCGGCGCGGTCCACGCCCTCATCGGCACGCTCGAGATCACGCTGTTCGCGGCGCTCATCTCGGTGCCGATCGGGCTGCTCACCTCGATCTACCTGGTCGAGTACGGTCGCGGCGCACTGGCGAAGGGCATCACGTTCTTCGTCGACGTCATGACGGGCATCCCGTCGATCGTCGCCGGCCTGTTCGCCTACGCGCTCTTCGCGCTGTTCCTCGGCCCGGGTGCCCGCTTCGGCCTGGTCGGCTCCGTCGCCCTGTCGGTGCTGATGATCCCGATCGTCGTGCGCTCCACCGAAGAAGTGCTGAAGATCGTCCCGATGGAACTCCGCGAGGCCTCGTACGCCCTCGGGGTGCCGAAGTACCTCACCATCCTCAAGGTCGTGCTCCCCACCAGCCTCGCCGGCATCACCACCGGCGTCATGCTCTCCATCGCCCGCGTCATCGGTGAGACCGCCCCGCTGCTCGTCACGGCCGGCTTCACCGCGAGCATGAACTACAACCTGTTCCGTGACCCGATGATGACCCTGCCGGTGTACGCGTACACGCAGTACTCGCAGCAGGGCGCCAACCCGGTGCCGTTCGTCGACCGGGCCTGGACCGCGGCCCTCGTGCTCATCCTGATCGTGATGCTGCTGAACCTGCTCGCTCGGTTCATCACCCGTCTCTTCGCCCCCAAGCTCAGCCGCTGACCCTCCGCCCCCGCGGAACCAGCGACACCACCCACCCAGAAGGATCAACGTGTCCAAGCGCATCGAGGTCGACGGCCTCAACGTCTACTACTCGAAGTTCAAGGCGGTCGAGGGTGTCGACATCACCATCGAGCCCCGCACCGTCACGGCCTTCATCGGCCCGTCGGGCTGCGGCAAGTCCACCTTCCTCCGCACCCTGAACCGCATGCACGAGGTCATCCCCGGCGCATGGGTCGAGGGCTCGGTCAAGATCGACGGCGACGACCTGTACGGCGCCGGCGTCGACCCCGTGCTCGTCCGTCGTCAGGTCGGCATGGTCTTCCAGCGTCCGAACCCGTTCCCCACGATGTCGATCCGCGACAACGTGCTGGCGGGCGTGAAGCTCAACAACAAGCGCGTCTCCCGCTCCGAGGCCGACGACATCGTCGAGCGCTCGCTGCAGGGTGCGAACCTGTGGAACGAGGTCAAGGACCGCCTCGACAAGCCCGGCATGGGTCTGTCCGGTGGGCAGCAGCAGCGTCTCTGCATCGCCCGCGCGATCGCGGTCGAGCCGGACGTGCTCCTGATGGACGAGCCCTGCTCGGCCCTCGACCCGATCTCGACCCTCGCCATCGAGGACCTGATCGAGGAGCTCAAGAAGGAGTTCACGATCGTGATCGTGACCCACAACATGCAGCAGGCGTCGCGCGTCAGCGACAAGACGGCGTTCTTCAACATCGCCGGCACGGGCGCCCCCGGCAAGCTCATCGAGTTCGACGACACCGCGACGATGTTCTCGAACCCGTCCGTGCAGGCCACCGAGGACTACGTCTCGGGTCGCTTCGGTTGATCGGCATCCGTCCGTCGCACTGACGGACGGCCTGGAGGCCCGGTGCACGTCCGCCACGGACGCGCACCGGGCCTTCGTGGTTGCGCCGGAAAGCCGTGCGGACGAAGAACGACGAAGCCGCTGTCGTGTGACAGCGGCTTCGTCGTTCTGCGTCGGTGGCAGTCCAGCAGGACCGCCCGAGGCGTCAGGCCGTGGTGGTGGGGACCGCCATGATCGGCGACGTGGTCGGCTGCTCGGAACCGCCCTCGGGCTCGACCGTCATCCCGATCGTCGCGCCCTCGGACATCGCGCCCTTGAGCACGGCGGAGTGCACACCGTCAGCCGCACCGTCGACCAGGCCGGCCGACTTGATGGTGCCGCCCTGCTCCTCGGAGCCGATGTACCAGAGCTCGTACGTCTTGCCCTTCGGCGCCTGCTCGACACCGTCGAGGATCACCGCGGACTTGCCGAGGTCGTTCGACCACACGACCGTCGCCGAACCGCCGCCCGCGACCTTGGTGGTGGTGCGCTGGAAGTCTGAGGCGGCGTAGATGCGGTCGAGACCGCTCGAGGCCTGGGTGGTGCCCGTGCCGGAGCCGTTCGGGTCGAAGATCGACCCGACGCCGAGTCCGCCGAAGAAGACCGCGGCGACGGCAGCTGCGGCCGTCAGCATGACCGCCGGACGCTGGAACCAGCGGCGGCGAGCCTCGGACGATGCCCGGCCACCGGCGGTGGCGCCGTCGGCGATCGAGGCGACGTGCCTGGCGGGCTCGGGACGGGCCTCCTGGACGGAGGTGGTCTCGGCGACCGGGGTCTGGTCGACCGTCGTGTCGGCGAGGGGCGCAGCCTGGGGGGTCGTCGCGATCCGGGCCAGCAGCGACGCCTTGAGCGACGCGGGGGGCTCGATCGGTGCGACGGCGTAGGCGAGCTGCAGCGCGGTCTCGCGCAGCGAGTCGTTCTCGGCCTGCAGCTCGGGGGACGTCCGGAGGGCGTCCTCGAGGAGCGCGCGCTCGTCGTCGGACAGCGCGTCGAGTGCGTGGGAACCCGTCATCAGTGCGGGGTCGTCGTGGCGTTCGGTCATGAGGTCACCCCCATCTCGTCTCGGAGTCGGATCATCCCGTCACGGAGACGGGTCTTGACGGTGCCGATGGGGACACCGAGGTGTTCGGCCATCTCGCTGTGCGAGTAGCCGCCGTAGTACGCGAGTTGCACGGCCTGCCGCTGGAACTCGGTGAGCTTCGCCAGCGCTCGGCCGACGCGCTCGTGCTCGATGCGGATCTCGACTGACTCGGAGACCTGGTCGAAACCGGCCTCGAGGTCGCGGATGCCGATCTTGGTGTCGCGGTCGTGCGACGACTGCGAGGCACGGACCCGGTCGACCGCTCGGCGGTGGGCCATGGTGAGGACCCAGCTGGCGGCCGTCCCACGCTTCCGGTCGAAGCGGGTGGCCTGCTGCCAGACCTCCAGGAAGACCTCCTGTGTGACCTCTTCCGACTGCGCGCGGTCCCGGAGGAGGCGCGTGATCAGACCGAGGACCCGACCGGAGAGTGCGTCGTAGAGGTCCGCGAAGGCGGCTTGGTCACCGGCGGCGACCCGGGCGAGGAGGTCGTCCGGCGATGCCTGAGCTGGCTCTGACGAGCTCCAGCGTTCGGTGTCGCTATCCACGAGGGCAAGCATTGCAGGTTTCCCTCCTCTCGGTTGCTTTCGTTGACCAGGCGGGTAGCACGAAGCCTCCGCATGGGCGGTCGAGACGAGGGGCCGGCGTGACCCACAGGGAATTGACCGGCGGTGCCGGTCCGGGTCACACCGGGCCTCTCGCTTCGTGACGGGCATTCCGTCCGTCACGCTGATGATTCGGTGCGGTCCCCGCTGTGGATTGGATGGGGGTCGGGATTTCTCGACGGGATGGGCGCGGCGGGCCTGCACCGGGGTGCGCGCGGGCGCGCCCGGGGCCGGTTCTGTCCACCATGAGTGAACAGGGTCGAGTGATCAGCCGACGTCTCGTAGACTTGGTCTCGCCGGGCCGCAGCAAGCCCCGGGCTCCAAAATTCGCCGCTTCGAGCGGCCTCGCGCCGAGAGGCGCTTCTGCGGCCCGGTCTTTTTGTGCCCGGACGCGGTCGCGTCCGGGTTCTCTGCTGCGCGGCCCTTGGCCTGGCGCGTCATCGCGCTGCTGCGCGGCCCTTGGCCTGGCGCGTCATCGCGCTGCTGCGCGGCCCTTGGCCTGGCGCGTCATCGCGCTGCTGCGCGGCCCTGGCCTGGAGGCCCGGTGCGGGTCCGCCCCGCCGCTCGCTCAGTCCAGGCTGTCGCGGCGCCAGAGCGCCGCAGCCTCGGTCAGGTCGGCCGCCAGCTCCGTCAGGCGGAGCGCCCGCGTCGTGAGTTCGCTCGCGCGCTCGGATGCCACCAGGTCGGACTCGTCCGCCACGGCGGTCGCGCCGGCGGCGGTCAGTCGGCAGAAGGACGCCCCGCGGTCGAGCGCCACCGCGAGGTCGCCCGTGTACAGGCCGTGCAGGATGCGGTCGGCGAGCGTCAGGATCTCCGCCGGCCCCGTCGGTTCCTCGGCACCCGCGACCGCCTGGTCGATCGTGCCGATCTGCGCCGTGCCCCGCTCGAACAGGTACGCGATCTCCTCCGGGTTCTGCCGGATGACGACGCGCACCAGGTACACCCGCCAGAGCGCCCCCGGCAGGGTGTGCGCCCCGACCCGCGCCCACAGCTCCGCGATGGCGTCGATGCCGTGCACGTCGGTGTAGGTGACGAGCCGCTCGACCACGGCCGGGTCCGGGTCCTCGCGCACCCGGTGCAGCAGGGCGTTCGCGGTCTCGTGCGCGACACGGTTCACGAGCGCCGGGTCCTCACCGCCCTGGATGGCGGCGAACTCGGCGTCGGTGAAGTGGACGGGACGGTGGTGATCGCGAGGCACCGCAGCAGTGTAGGCGCGGCCGGTGACACGCCCGCGTCCCGTTCGCCCAGAACGCAACCGCTGCGCCACGCGTACCGTGTTGCGGCAGGGAGGCGCTCCTCCCTGCACGTGAAGGAGAGGATCTTCCATGAACGCCCTGCTCATCATCCTGGCTGTGATCGCAGTCATCCTGCTGTTCGTCGGCGGTTTCGCTGCGAGCCTCAAGTTCCTGCTCTACGTCGGCATCGTGCTGCTGATCATCGCGGTCATCGCGTGGCTGCTGCGGACGCTCACCGGACGCCGGGGCTGACCCGGTCAGACGGTTCCGTCCCGGAGGCCCTCACCCGCTAGCCTTGCGGGTGAGGGCCTCTAGCTCAGTTGGTAGAGCACCGGACTTTTAATCCGAGGGTCGTGGGTTCGAGCCCCACGGGGCCCACACCTTCCGGCCTGCCTTCACAGCCCCGGTCTGGCCTCTTGTCTAGAATGCGACGGATGGGCCGACGATCGCAGCGCGAGCGGCCGGGCACCCCCACCGGCCCGGCGACGATGCGCCGACGCCGCCGGAAGCTGGTGCCGGCACTCGCCCTCGGCGCGATGGCACTCGGGGTCTCCGGACTCCTGCTGATCCTGCCGAGCGTCTCGAGTGCCTGCCAGCCGGTGTCCTCGTCGACCTCGGCCTCGGCCGTCGCTGCCCCCGGCGTCTCGGCCGATCGCGTCGCCGCGGCGATCGAACCCGGGTCACGCGTCCTGATCGTGGGTGACTCGTACACCTCGGGTCGGGGCTCGGCCAGCGGACTCCGCGGCTGGGCACAGGACCTCAGCGAGGACCGTGGGTGGACGGCCAAGATCGACGGGTACCCGGGCACGGGCTACGTCGACACCGGTCGGACCGGTTCGTCGCACTACACGTACGGGCCACGCCTCGAGCGGCACGCTGCGTTCGACCCCCAGCTCGTGATCGTGCAGGGAAGCCAGAACGATTGGCTCGTCGACTCGGACACCCTCCGCGCCACCGTCGAGCGGACCCTCCGCACGGCGCAGCAGACCTGGCCGGACGCCGTCGTCGTCGCGCTCGGCCCGTCAGCACCGCTGCCGTGGGCGAACTCGACCGTCGGTGTCGCCGCGTCGGTCTCCGCGGGTGCCGCCGCCGCCGGTGTCCCGTACATCGACGCCCTCGCCGGCAGGTGGTTCACGTCGAGCAACAGCCCGGGGTACTCCGCCGTCGACGGCGGCCACCCGAACGACGCCGGCTACCAGTACCTGGCGGACCGCGTCAGCGAGTCCCTCGACGCCCTCGGCGCACCCGTCGGCAGCGCCCGCTGCGTCTGAGCGGCGCCATCTGCTCCTGAACGGGGTACAACCCGTCCCCAGCGGGCTCATGGGAGATCCCCTGCCCACCACAGCCCGCCCTCAGCGGATTGTTGGGCTGCCGCCGATAGTGTCGTTCCCGGATCCGATCACCGGATCCTGCAGCACAGCACCACCACGAACGAACGGGGTACACCGTGATCGAGCCCATCGAAGCCACGCAGACCAGCACCACCGGTGACGCGCGCCGCATCGTCGAGCTCGCAGCAGCGACCAACACGACGATGAGCAACGAGCTCCTGCTCGACACGCTCCGCCGCAACGCCCAGGTCACGACCCGCCACATCCGCAAGGACTTCATCGAGGTCGCGACGGCCACCGCCGTGCTCGGCTACGTCTGCCGGCAGCGCAAGGACTTCATCGCGCTCCGTGGCGACGACCCGGCGTGGGCGCACGAGGTCGGCCGGTACGCGACCGAGTCCCTCGCGGTCGAGGCACTCCGGATGCGCCGCGGCTGACGCCCGGCGTCCGACACGAACACAGAAGGCCCCGCCGGACACCCGGCGGGGCCTTCTTCGTGTCAGCGGTGGTGCCGACCGGACTCCTCAGGACCAGACGCGGCGGATCCCCCACGAACCGGTCCAGGTCTCGTCCGGCTCGAGCCAGCGCAGGCCCTCGCCCGAGTTCAGGGCGTTCGCGGGCGCCGTCATCGGTTCGACCGCGACCGCCAGGCCCTTCCCGTCGCCCCGCGGGTACTCGCGCGAGGTGAAGACCTGCACGTAGGGGAACGAGGCGTCCTGCCAGAGCTCGACCCCGTCGCCCTCCGGCCCGTGCATCGTCGTGCGGCGGATCCCGTCGGCGTCGGGGGTGACGTCCGTGTAGGCGGTGTCGAGGTCCGAGTCCCCGGCACGTCGCCCCTGGCGCAGGTCGTACGGCGTGCCCTCGACCGGCACCGAACCGTTCGGGACCTTCTGCTCGTCGACGGTGAAGGCGGTCGCGGCGTCGAGCGTGACGACCAGGTCGTCGGCGGGGGTGTCACCGGCACGCAGGTACGGGTGCGCGCCGACAGCGAAGGGTGCGCGCACGCCCGAACGGTTCGTGACCTCGTGCGTGACACGGATGCCGTCGTCGACGAGTTCGTGCAGCACGCGCGTCTCGAGGGTGAAGGGCCACCCGTGCTGCGGGTGGATCGTCGCTTCCTGCTGGATCGACGTCTCGGTCTGCGAGACCACCCGGTACGGGGCGAACCGGAGCAGTCCGTGCGACGCGTTGCCGTACTTCGGCTCCGAGACGTCGAGCTGCTGCCGCTTGCCGTCGAACTCCCACACACCACCGGCGACGCGGTTCGGCCAGGGCGCCAGGACGATGCCGTTCGCCCCCGGCGGCTGCTCGGTCACGGGGAACGGCTCGGTGATGTCGAAGCCGGCGACGCGGAGTTCGCGGATGCCCGCGGCGACCTCGGTGACCACGGCTTCGACGACCCCGTCGGGTCCGGCGTGGTGGAGGCGGTACTGGCCACCCGTGGGTGCTGCGGTCATGGGGTGTTCTTCCTTCCGGCTGATTCGGTGTGCTGCTCGCCGTCGGCGACGATCACCTGGGCCCCGGCCGCCCGGATCGTGGCGACCGCGGCGGCGTCGGCCTCGGCGGTGACGACGACGTCGATGTCCTCGAGCGCGCGGACGACCCCGATGTGGGCCCGGCCGAACTTCGACCCGTCCGCGACCACGACCGTACGCCGGGCCGTCGCCGCGAGCATCCGCTTGGCCTCGGTCTCGGGCAGGTTCACGTTCGTCAGGCCGTGGTCGACGTCGAGTCCGGTCCCGCCGAGGAACACGAGGTCCGCGGCGATCATCGGCAGGACCGCGCCGTTGAAGGGGGCGACGAGCGAGTGCTGCAGGGGCCGGAGGGTGCCGCCGGTGACGATCACGGTGAAGCGCGGGACCGCACGCTCGAGCGCGAGCGCCGTGGTGAGGGAGTTCGTGACGACCGTGACGCCGGTGAGCTCGGTGCGCGCCACGAGGGCCTCGGCGACGGCGGCCGGCGTGGTGCCGACGTCGAGGACGACGCACTCCCCCGGGCGGACCAGCGCAGCGGCCGCACGGCCGATGGCGGCCTTGGCCACCTGGTGCTCGACGGCGGTCTCCTCGAAGGGGCGCTCGGTGGACCCGGCCCCGAGGCGGACCGCGCCTCCGTGCACCCGCCGGATCCGGGCCTCCTGGTCGAGGACGGCGAGGTCCTGGCGGACCGTCACCTCGCTGGTGCCGAGGGACGCGGCCAACGCGGCCGTCCGGACCATGCCAGGGGCGCCGTCGACGATCGCGACGATGCGGTCCTGCCGCAGGGGCGCGGGCAGCGCGCCGGCGAGGAAGGAGAGGTCGGCGTCCGTCATGTGGACAGTTTCGCTTGCTTCCGATGTCTTTCGCAACGCTTCGGATGGGCGCTAGGCTGTTCCGGTGATCACCAAGCGCGTGACGAAGCTCGCGGACGGCCGCGACCTCTTCTACTTCGACGACGCCGACTCGACACTGCCCGCAGAACGCAGCATCGACGAGCGCGTGCTCGACCCGCGGCCCGAGACGGCGCGGATGCGGCAGGACGTCCTGACGGGCGAATGGGTGTCGATCGCGGCGTCCCGGCAGAACCGGGTGTTCCTGCCGCCGGCCGACCAGGACCCGCTCGCGCCCCAGAGCCCGGCCAACCCGTCCGAGATCCCGAGCCGCTACGACGTCGCCGTGTTCGAGAACCGCTCGCCGTCGTTCGGCCCGCTGCTCGAAGCCGACGACGCCCCCGAGTCACTCGAGTCCCTGAGCGACGTCGGCCTGAACCGCCAGCTCCGCTCGGTCGGCCGGTGCGAGGTCGTCTGCTTTTCGCCCGAGACCTCCGGGTCCTTCGCCTCCATCTCCGAGTCGCGTGCCCGCACCGTCGTCGAAGCCTGGGCCGACCGCACCGCCGCACTCTCCGCGATGCCGGGCATCCAGCAGGTGTTCCCCTTCGAGAACCGGGGCGAGGCGATCGGTGTCACGCTGCACCACCCGCACGGGCAGATCTACTCGTACCCGTACATCACGCCGCGCACCCAGCGCCTGCTCGCGAGCATCGAACGGTTCGGTCCGGACCTGTTCGAGCAGCACCTCGCGAACGAGCGGGGTTCCGAGCGGGTCGTCCTCGCTGGCGAGCACTTCACCGCCTTCGTCCCGTTCGCCGCGCGCTGGCCCATCGAGATCCACATGCTGCCGCACCGCCACGTCCCCGACTTCGCGGGCCTGACCGAGGCCGAGAAGGACGAGCTGGCCCACATGCACCTCCGGCTCACCCGCGGGCTCGATGCGCTCTACGGCGACCCGACGCCCTACATCGCCGCGTGGCACCAGGCGCCGGTGCACACCGCCCGCGACACCGTGCGGCTGATGCTGCAGATCACCTCGCCGCGACGTGCGGCGGACAAGTTGAAGTTCCTGGCCGGCAGCGAAGCCGCCATGGGCGCCTGGATCGGGGACCTCGTGCCCGAGAAGGCGGCCGAGTTCATCCGACAGGGAGTCGAGCGCGCATGACGTTCCAGCAGGTCTACGGGTACGAGCCGACGGTGCGGTACTCCGCCCCGGGTCGCGTCAACCTGATCGGTGAGCACACCGACTACAACGACGGCTACGTGCTGCCCTTCGCGATCGACCGTCGCACCACCGCCTCCATCGCGCAGCGTGACGACCGGACGATCCGCGTCGCCTCCGCCTTCGACGCCTCGAGCGAGCCGATGGCGCTGTCCCTCGACGACCTGTCGCCCGAGGCGATGGGCGGCTGGTCGGCCTACGTCTTCGGGATCGCATGGGCCCTGCGCGAGCATGCCGGTGCCGATCTGAACGACAAGACCGGGTTCGACGTCTTCATCGAGTCCGACGTGCCGGTCGGTGCGGGCCTGTCGTCCAGTGCGGCGATCGAATGCGGTGTCGCGCTGGCGTTCAACGACCTGTGGGAACTCGGCCTCGACCGGAAGACCCTGGCGCGCGTCGGGCAGTACTCGGAGAACCACGCCGTCGGTGCCCCCACCGGGATCATGGACCAGTCCGCCTCGCTGCTCGGCGAGCAGGACGCCGTCGTGTTCCTCGACTGCCGCACGCTCGACACCGCCGTCGTCGACCTGGCGCTCGAGGCGAACGGGCTCGAGGTCCTGGTGATCGACACCCGCGTCGAGCACGCCCACGCAACCGGTGGCTACGCGGCTCGTCGGGCCTCGTGTGAGAAGGGTGCCCAGGTGCTCGGCGTCGAGGCACTGCGTGACGTCAGCGTCGAGGACCTGCCTCGTGCGCAGGAGCTCCTGGACGACGAGACCTTCCGCCGGGTCCGGCACATCGTGACCGAGGACCAGCGCGTCCTCGACACCGTCCGCACGCTGCGCGAACAGGGTCCCCGGGCGATCGGTTCCCTGCTCGTCGCGTCGCACGAGTCGATGCGCGACGACTTCGAGATCTCCGTGCCGGAGCTCGACCTGGCCGTCGCGACCGCGGTCGAGCAGGGTGCCGTCGGTGCGCGCATGACCGGTGGTGGGTTCGGCGGTGCGGCGATCGCGCTGGTCGACCAGGAGTCACGCGAGGCGATCACCGCCGCCGTCACCGCCGCCTTCGCCGACGCCGGGTTCCGCGAGCCGAACGTGTTCACGGTGCACGCCGCGCAGGGCGCCCGGCGCGACTGACGGCGCTCCGCCGCTCGACGTTTCGCGCTGAGCGACAGTTCACGCGGCGATCAGCCCGTGGGCTGTCGCTCAGCGCGAAAGAACGGCAGCACCCCGACAGCCCCGCCGCGCCCCCGCCGACTCAGCCGAGGTAGTCCGCGTAACGGACGTACTCCACCACGTTCCCGAGCACGAACGGGTGCGTCCGACCGTGCTCCACGGCCCACTCCACCCACGCGGTCTGCGCCGGCATGAGCAACCACACCAGGGCGGTGGTCCCGAGCACGGCGGCCAGGGTCAGGCCCATCACGGTGTGCTCGTCGAACCGGGCTGCACCACGGCGGGCGATCGCGACGACGAACCCGGCGACCGCGAACCCCACCGTCGCGAGCGTCCATCCGGACCAGGGGCCCGACGTGAACGTGTACTCCTGGCCGGCGTGCACGAAGGTCGTCGCCCAGGTCGACCCGGGAGCCTGGAACAGCACGCAGATCGCCACGATGACGATCAGCCACCGGGCGTCCTTGGTCAGTTGCGACGGCTCGGGCCGGGCTCGCATCACCGGCGTCGTCTGCAGTCGTTCGTCCCCCATGCCGCGACCGTAGCACCGGCGGAGTGCACTTCGTGAGCAGCAATGGTCGGGTGCGATGACGCCACCCGACCATTGCTGCTCACCATCGCCACGCGACCAGCACGCGAGCGTCACGCGACCGGCACGCCGCGCGCGACCGCGCGCTACGACAGCTGGCGCTCGGCGGCCTCGACGACGTTCTTCATGAGCATCGCGCGGGTCATCGGCCCGACGCCACCGGGGGTCGGCGACAGGAAGCCCGCTACCGACGCGACCGCGGGGTCGACGTCGCCGTGCAGCTTCGCCTTGCCGGTCTCCTCGTTGACCACGCGGGTGATCCCCACGTCGATGACTGCGGCACCGGGCTGGACCCAGTCCGGCTTGACGAGCCCGGCGACCCCGGCCGCGGCGACGATGATGTCGGCGCGACGGCACTCCGCGGCGACGTCGGCGGTCAGCGAGTGCGTCAGGGTCGCGGTCGCCTCGAGCCGCGTGAGCAGCAGGCCGAGCGGCCGTCCGACGGTCAGCCCCTGGCCGATGATCGTGACGTGCGCGCCGCGGATCGGGATCTCGTACGCGTCGAGCATCGCGACGATGCCCCGCGGTGTGCAGGGCAGCGGTGCGTCGATCGTGCCGGCACCACCGGGCACGGCGAGCACGAGCTCGCCGAGGTTCGTCGGGTGCAGGCCGTCGGCGTCCTTCGACGGGTCCATGAGCTCGAGCATCGGCGTCGGGTCGATGCCCTGCGGCAGCGGGAGCTGCACGATGAACGCGGTGACCCGGGGGTCGTCGTTCATCTGCAGGATCGCGGCCCGGATGTCGGCAGCGGACGCCGTCTCGGGCAGGTCGATGCGGTGCGAGTCGAGCCCGATCGACGCCGAGTCGCGGTGCTTGCCCGCGACGTAGGACATCGAGCCGGGGTTCGAGCCGACCATGATCGTGCCGAGACCCGGACGGATGCCGTGCTCGTGCAGGCGGTCGATCCGGCCCCTGAGTTCGTCGAGCGTCCGGGCGGCGAGGGCCGTGCCGTCGATGCGGACGGCACTCCCTTCACCGGCCCAGAGCTCGCGCGGGAGCGCCGCGCTGACCGAACCGCTCACGCGTAGAGCGGGAACGCGTCGGTCAGGACCTTCACCCGCGCCGAGAGTGCTGCGACGTCCGGGTTCGGCATGAGGGTCAGCGCGATGATGTCGGCCACCTCGGTGAACTCGGCGTCGCCGAAGCCGCGGGTCGCCAGCGCCGAGGTGCCGATGCGGACACCCGAGGTGACCATCGGCGGGCGCGGGTCGAACGGCACGGAGTTGCGGTTCACGGTGATGCCGACCTCGTGCAGCAGGTCTTCGGCCTGCTTGCCGTCGACCTCGGACGCGCGCAGGTCGACGAGCACCAGGTGCACGTCGGTGCCGCCGGTGAGCACGTCGATGCCCGCGGCCTTGGCGTCGGCGGCGGTCAGACGGGCGGCGAGGGCCTGGGCGCCGCGGATCGTGCCCTCCTGACGGTCCTTGAACTCCGGGGTGCCGGCGAGCAGGAACGCGGTGGCCTTCGCGGCGATCACGTGCATGAGCGGGCCGCCCTGCTGGCCCGGGAAGACCGCGGAGTTCAGCTTCTTGAACAGGGTCTCGTCGTTCGACAGGATGATGCCCGAGCGGGGGCCGCCGAGGGTCTTGTGGACCGTCGACGAGACGACGTGGGCGTGCGGGACCGGGGACGGGTGCAGCCCGGCGGCGACGAGGCCGGCGAAGTGCGCCATGTCGACCCAGAGCTTCGCACCGACCTCGTCCGCGATCTCGCGGAACTTCGCGAAGTCGAGCTGGCGCGGGTAGGCGGACCACCCGGCGATCAGGACCTTCGGCTGGTGCTCGATGGCCTTGGCGCGGATGTCGTCGTAGTCGACCTCGAACGTCTCGGGGTCGACGCCGTACGCCACGGCGTTGTAGATGCGGCCCGAGAAGTTGAGCTTCATGCCGTGGGTCAGGTGACCGCCGTGCGCGAGCTCGAGGCCGAGGATGGTGTCGCCGGCCGAGGCGATGGCGTGCAGGACGGCCGCGTTGGCCGTGGCACCGGAGTGCGGCTGCACGTTCGCGTACTCGGCACCGAAGAGCGCCTTGGCACGGTCGATGGCGAGCTGCTCGGCGACGTCGACGTACTCGCAGCCGCCGTAGTAGCGCTTGCCCGGGTAGCCCTCGGCGTACTTGTTGGTGAGCACGGAGCCCTGCGACTCGAGCACGGCGCGCGGCACGAAGTTCTCGGACGCGATCATCTCGAGGGTGTCGCGCTGGCGGCCGAGCTCCTGCTGCAGGACGGCGGCGATCTCGGGGTCGACCTCGGCGAGCGGGGCGTTGAAGGCGGCGCGTGCGGCGGTCTGCTCGGCCACCTCGGCCGAGTCGGAGACGAACGGGGGCAGATCGGCAATGGACACGGGACTCCTACGGTGTGCGGACGACCAGCTGGTCGCACTCGGACGGTCGGTCGGTGCAGCCCAGGCGTACGGCCGCGCACCGTGTCTTTGTCGCTCCCCGATGGTGACCCATCCAACGCCAGTCGCGACCTGACGATCGTACCGAGCCACCGCACCCTGTGTCACCCTGGATGCATGACGCTGCTCTCGCCCGACGTGGACGAACGGACCACCACGGACGAACGGACCAGTGCGCGGGCGGACACCCCGTGGGTCACGGTGGTGTGGGACGACCCGGTGAACCTGATGTCGTACGTCACCTACGTCTTCCAGCGGCACTTCGGGTTCTCACGCGAGCAGGCCGAGCGGCTCATGCACCAGGTCAACGACGACGGCCGGGCGATCGTGGCGACCGGCCCGCGTGAGTCGATGGAGGCCCACGTGCAGTCCATGCACGGCTACGGGCTGCAGGCGACCGTCGACAAGGCCCCCGAAGCGTGATCCCGTTCGTCCGCCGCGCCGACGGCGTCCACCTCGGCCTGTCCTCCGGCGAGCGCGACCTGCTCGCCTCGCTCACCGAGCAGCTGCGGCAGGTGCTCGGCGGTGACCTGTCCACCGACCCGATCAGCGAACGGATGTTCCCGGACGCCTACCCCGGCGACGACGCGGCGAGCGCGGAGTTCCGGAAGTACACGGAGTCCGACCTGCTCACGCAGAAGACGACGAACGCCTCGATCGTGCACGACTGGCTGACGGGTACCCGCGACGGTTCGCTCGACGCCGAGGACGAGCAGGCGTGGCTCCGCACCCTCACCGACCTGCGGCTGACGATCGCCGATCGGCTGGGCATCGAGGACGCCGACGACGAGGAACGCTCGGTCGAGGCCGACGCGGGCGTCGGCCTGCGCGACGTCTACGACTGGCTCGGCTACGTGCAGGAACACCTGGTCGTCACGCTCACGTCGCGCTGACGGCCCACGGCCTGGAGGCCCGGATCACCTCCGGTGCGGCGGGTCACCCCAGCAGGTCGTCGCGGTGGGCTCGCGCCCAGTCGGTCAGGCTCCGGGGTGCGGTGCCGGTGATGCGCAGGACGTCGTCGCTCATCACGTCGACGCCGTCGAGACCGCGGCGGACGACCCGGCCGAACTGCTGCCGGAGCCCCTCGGCCTGCCACGCGGGCACGCCGCTCACGCGCAGCACGCCGGCGTAGACCCGGCTCGGCAGGTGCAAGGCGCGCACGGGTCGGCCGAGCCCGGTGGCGAGCGCGGCGGCGACACCCCGCGCATCGAGCAGGTCCGGGCCGGTGAGCACCGGTTCGGTGCCGTCGTGGCCGTCCTCCGTCAGCACCCGGGCGGCGGTCCGGGCGATGTCCTCGGTGTCGATCCAGCCGATCACCCCGCGGCCCGTGGTGTGCGGGAACCACCCCCGTCGGATCGCCGGGGCCGAGGGCTGCACGTTCGTCATGAACGACGAGGGGTGCAGGATCGTCCACGCCAGCCCGCTCTCGCGCACCAGCCGGTCGATGTGCCAGGCGGCGCTCGCCCACGACATCGGGGAGTGCTCGGCGGCGTCCCCGCCCGACAGCTGCACGATCCGGCCGATCCCTGCACGCTGCGCCGCACGGACCCCGGTGGTGCCCTGCTCGCGCTGCCGCTGGCTGACCGGCGTCACGAGGAAGAACCGGTCGACCCCCTCGAGCGCCGCGGTGAGCGCGTCCTCGTCGTCCAGGTCGGCCAGACGTCCGTCGATGCCCCGCGCCCGGAGCGCGTCGACCTGTTCGGGCCGTCGGACCACGGCACGCACCGTCACCCCGGCCGCCCGCAGCAGCTCCGCAGTCTTGCCCCCGACGTCCCCGGTCACGCCGGTGACCGCCACGATCTCGCCCATGTCTGCTCCTCGTCCCGCTGACTCGTTCTGATATCAGTTTCCTGATACCAGAACGTACGCCGGTACGATCGCCCCGTGCCCCAGGAACTCCCAGCCCCGCGCGACGACGTCGACGGCATCGTGGCGTGGACGGTGATCCGGGCCGCACGGACGCTCTCCCGTCGGCTCGCGGCCGAGCTGGCGCCGCTCGGGTTGACACCCGTGGAGTTCGGGGCGCTCATCCAGCTCGCGGCGGCGGGCGAGCTCAGCCAGGCCGACCTGGCGCGAGCGGTCGGCGTCCGACCGCAGAGCATGACGACGCTCGTCGGAGGGCTCTCGACGCGGGGACTCGTGGAGCGGGGCGCCGCACCGGGCCGGGGACGGGCCTCCCGGATGCGGCTGACCGACCAGGGCGAGGCGCTGCTGGCACGAGCCCACCCGATCGTCCGGGCGAGCAACGCGTGGTTCGGCGACGGTGCGGAACCGATCTCGGCGACCCTGCTCCCGCTGCTCGAGCCGGACGCGGGCGACGACGGGTCCGCCGTTCCCTGAGCGATATCAGAAGGCAAACTTGCAAGGCGGGCTGGTGACGGACTAGCCTCCGGGCGTGACCGACGCACCGGAGACCGACCCGACCGACCTGGCCGACGCCGTGCTGACGATGCACGGGCGACTGCGGCGGTCGTTGCTGGCCTCGAAGTCGGACGACGTCACGGCGTCGCAGACCGCCGCCCTCGGACGCCTGCTGCGGCACGGGCCGGCCACCATCGCCGACCTGGCGCGAGCCGAGGGTGTCCGACCGCAGTCGATGGGCGCGACCGTCCAGGCCCTCGTCGACCTCGGCCTGGCCGAGCGGCAGGCCGACCCGACGGACGGCCGGCGGTCGATCGTCAGCGCGACGGCGGCCGGTCGGGACGCCCGCCAGGCCGCCTGGGCCGCGCGGAACCACGAGCTCGCCGAGCGACTCGCGACCCTCCCCGAGGCGGACCGCCGCGTCGTCGCGCGGGCGATGGACCTGCTCGGGCCGATCGTCGATCCCTGACCCGCACCCCTCGCCCAGTCCTGCAACCGGAAGAAGCGCTCTCACGTCCACCACCACCACCACGACCCCCGACACGACCACGGGCAACGGCTTCGGCCCGAAGCTCCTCATCCCGGTGCTCGTCGGGCCCCTGCTCAACCCGATCAACACCACGATGGTGTCGGTCGCCCTCACCCCGATCTCCCGCGACCTGGGCATCGGTGCGGCGCAGGCGATCTGGCTCGTCGCGGCCCTGTACCTGGCGAGTGCGATCGCGCAGCCCACGATGGGCAAGCTCGCCGACCGGTTCGGCCCGAAGAAGGTGTTCCTGACCGGGCTCGTCATCGTCGGGATCGCCGGGGTGGTGCCCGAGGTGCTGACCGGGTTCGGCGGCGCCGTGTTCGCCCGGGTGCTCATCGGCATCGGGACGTCGTCGGCGTACCCGGCGGCGCTCACCACCCTCCGACAGCACTCCGTCCGGATCGGGAAGCCCACGCCGCCGCTCGTGCTCGGGGCGCTGTCGATCACGTCGCTCGTGTCCGCCGCCGCCGGCCCACCGCTCGGCGGGGCGCTCATCGCCGCGTTCGGCTGGCACGCGATCTTCCTGGTGAACGTGCCGCTCGCGGTGTTCGGCATCGTCGTGGCGACGCTCTGGCTGCCGTCCGACCGACTGCGTCCGCGCGACGACGCCGAGTTACCGGTGCTGCAGGCGCTCGACCCGCTCGGCATGGTGCTGATGACCGGGACCGTCTCGGCGCTGCTCGTCTTCCTGCTCGACCTGTCCGCCGGGCTGTGGTGGCTGCTCGCGGTGGCCGTCGTGCTGCTCGTCGCCCTGGTGGCGTGGGAGCTCCGGGCCGTGCGACCGTTCGTCGACGTGCGGCTGCTGGCCCGGAACGGCGCGTTGTCCCGGACGTACGGCCGCCTGTTCCTGACGTACCTGCTCGCCTACACGATGACCTACGGGTTCTCGCAGTGGGTGCAGGACGTCGCGGGCTACCCGAGCGACGTCGCCGGGTACATCCAGCTGCCGGCCGCGATCGTCGCCGGGGTGGCCTCGTTCGTGGTCGCACGGAAGACCGCGATCCGCGGGCCGCTCGTCGTCGCCGCACTGGTGCCGATCCTGGGCGGTGTGCTCCTGCTCTTCCTGCACACCGGGTCGCCCGTCGTCCTGCTCGCCCTGACCCCGGCGCTGTTCGGGGTGCCGCAGGCCCTGGCGTCGGTGTCGAACCAGGCGGCGCTGTACCGGCTCGTCCCCGCGGAGTACATCGGCACCGCGGCCGGGCTGTCGCGCACCGCGGTGTACATCGGGGCGATCGCGGCGTCCTCGCTCATCGGTGGCGTGTTCGGCCAGGCCCCGACGACGCCGGACCTGCACGTGCTGGCGTGGGTGATCCTCGGCGTCGCGGTGCTCCTGACCGTGCTGACCCTGGCCGACCGGCGCTTGCGGGACGCCGACGCCGGGCGCGCCACCGCCGCGCCCGCGCCGGCGTCCACGCCCGCGTCCACGCCCGCGCCCGCACCCGCACCCGCACCCGACGCCGAGTGAGCAGAAGATGACGGGTCGCACCCCCGCACCCGACGTCTTCTGCTCACTCGGCGGCCTCCGGACGTCCTGGAGCACCTCGCCACCCGCGGACCGGTAGCGTCGCGGGCATGGCGAACGGCGGCGGGTTCAGCAGCGACACCAAGGCAGGCGCGATCTGGAACGTGGTGATCTGCGGCATCCTCTGCATCGGCATCCCGATCGCGGCGATCGTCAACGCCGACCGGGGCTCCGCGTACATCGGCATCGGCATCGCGGCGACGGTCCTGGCCCTGTGCATGGAGGTCTACTTCGTCCGTCGTCTGCTCGCGCGCCGGCGCTGACGCCGGGCGCGCTACCACTGCCGCGCCCGCCACTGACGGTTCGTGAGCACAAATGGTCGAGTCGCCGCGGCGCACTCGACCATTCCTGCTCACGAAGCACGTCCCCCGCGGCCGGTACCCTGATCCGGTGACCGACCCGACCCCCACGCACTGGACCCTGACGCTCGTCTGCGACGACCAGCCCGGGATCGTGCACGCCGTCTCCGGAGCGATCGTCGCCGCCCAGGGCAACATCACCGAGTCGCAGCAGTTCTCCAGCGCCGACACGAACACGTTCTTCATGCGCCTGCAGGTGATGGCGCCGGTGGACCGCGCCGCCTTCGAGGCAGCACTCGCCCCCGTCGCCGCCCGCTACGACGCCCGCGTCCAGCTCGACGTCGTCGGTCGTCCGCTGCGCACCCTCGTGCTCGTGTCGAAGGCGGGCCACTGCCTGAACGACCTGCTCTACCGGCAGCGCGGCGGACAGCTGCCGATCGAGGTCCCCCTCGTGCTGTCGAACCACGCGGACCTGTCCGAGCTCGCCGCGTTCTACTCCGTGCCGTTCGAGCACCGCCCGGTCACCGACGCCGAGTCGAAGGAGCAGATGGAGCGGCGCGTGCTGCAGGCGGTGGAGGAGCACGACATCGAGCTCGTGGTCCTCGCCCGCTACATGCAGATCCTGTCGCCCGAACTCTGCGCGGCACTCGAGGGGCGTGCCGTGAACATCCACCACTCGTTCCTGCCCGGCTTCAAGGGCGCGAACCCGTACCGGCAGGCGCATGCCCGCGGGGTGAAGCTCATCGGTGCGACCGCGCACTTCGTGACGAGCGACCTCGACGAGGGCCCGATCATCGAGCAGAACGTCGTCCGCGTCGACCACACCAAGGAACCGGCCGAGCTGGTGTCCATCGGGCAGGACGAGGAGTCCCGCACGCTCACCCAGGCGGTGCGCTGGATCGCGGAGGACCGCGTCCTGCTCGACGGCGCCCGCACCATCATCTTCAAGTAGGCAGCACCATGACCAACGCCCCGCAGTCCCCCGTCGACTGGGAATCGGTCCCCGACCCGGCAGCCGTCCGGCAGCCGCGTCGGCGGTTCGAGGCCTGGATGATCCTGCGGATCGCCGTGATGGTGTTCGGTCTGCTGTCCCTGGCCTTCTGGGGCTACTGGTCGTGGCAGCTCCCGCTCCCCGGCTACCTGTTCATGGTCGGGGCTCCGCTGTTCGCGGCGGTCGTCTGGTACTTCTTCCGGTCGCCGCGCTCCCCGATCGAGACCGACATCGTCGGCAAGACCATCGTCGAGGTCGCCCTGGTCGTCGCCGGAGGCGCGACCTGGATCTCCATCGGCCACCCGGTCGTCGGCATCGTCTTCATCGTGATCGCCGCCCTGAGCGGCGTGATCGCGTTCCGCAAGGAGACCGCATGAGCACCACGGGCCTCCAGACCGGCCAGGAGGCCCAGCGCACGCTGGTCCGCGCAGCCCGCGTCGTCGACGCGGCCGGCACCACGGCCGACGGCTGGGTCCTGGTCGCCGGCGACACGATCCACGCGACCGGCTCCGGCCCCGAGGCCCCCGTGGCCGACCGGGTCGTCGACCTGGGTGACGCGGTCCTGACGCCCGGCTTCGTGGACCTGCACGGACACGGTGGGGCGACCGAGGCGTACGAGGACGACTCGTTCGACCGTTCGCTCGCGATGCACCGTTCGCACGGCACGACCCGCTCCGTCCTGTCGCTCGTCGCGAACCCGGTCCCCGCCCTCGCGGCGTCGCTGGCCCACGTCCGCGCCGTGATGGCGACCGACCCGCTCGTGCTCGGTGTGCACCTGGAGGGGCCGTTCCTGTCCCCGCACAACAAGGGCGCCCACAACGAGTCGTTCCTGATCGACCCGACCCCCGCCGCGGTCGACGCCCTGCTCGAAGCGGGCGAGGGTGTCATCCGCCAGGTCACGATCGCGCCCGAGCTGCCCGGAGCGCTCGACGCCGTCCGCCGCTTCGTCGACGCCGGCGTCACGGTCGCCGTCGGCCACACGGTCGGCACGTACGACCAGGCGCGGGCCGCGTTCGACGCCGGCGCGACGATCCTGACCCACGCCTGCAACGCGATGCCCGGGCTGCACCACCGCGCACCGGGGCCGATCGGGGCCGCCGTGGCGGACGACCGCGTGACGCTCGAGCTCATCCTGGACGCCGTGCACGTGCACCCGGTCGTGGCGGACACGCTCTTCCGAGCGACGCCGGGTCGGGTGGCGCTGATCACCGATGCGATGGGTGCCGCCGGCGCTGCGGACGGCTCGTACCGGCTCGGGTCGCTCGACGTCACGGTGACCGACGGCGTCGCACACGTGGCGGGGACGGAGACCATCGCGGGGTCGACGCTGACGCAGGACGTGGCGCTCCGCAACGCGGTCTCGCTCACCGGGCGGACCCTGCCCGAGGCCGTGGCGGCGCTGACGAGCGTGCCGGCCGGCGCGCTGGGGCTCGGCGACCGTCTGGGTCGGCTGGCTCCGGGGTTCGCCGCCGACATTGTGGCGCTGACGCCGTCGCTCGAGGTCGAGCGCGTCTGGGGCGGCGGGCGCGAGCTGCGCTGAAGCGCGCACGGCGCAGACGGCTCGCTCGGACACGTCATGGCAGGTCGGTCGGGCGGGGGTTGAGCGGCTCACCGAACCGTGGGGCCCGGCCGGGGACGCAGTGGCCGTCGATGGACACGTCCGCGTACGAATCGAACGCCTGGAAGAAGATGGCAAACCCGTCTGCCGCTGTCCCACCGAGGTACCCCTTCGGGTAGCTGATGACCGTCCGCTCCGGCGTGAGTTCCGTGTCGTGCTGAACACGCGCACCCTCGTACCCGATCGCCGCGAGGGCCCGTGTGACCCCCTCGGCAACCTGATCCGCTGTACCAGGAAGCGGGAGCCGCCGAGTGCTCGCGTAGGTGTACTGCGCAGCGTCCTCGCCATCACTTCCGCAGAGGTTCCACCCGGGGTCCTCGTCACCCCAACCGTCCTGCCCGACGACCGAGCGCACGGCGGCGAAGATGTCCAGGACGTCCTGGTGCGACTGTTCGACGTTCATCGACGTGTCCTTCTGGATCGGGGAGTCCGGGGAGGCGCCGGTGCACCCGGTCAGGAGTGCGGTGACCACCAGGGCTCCGGCGAGTGAGGCGCCCCACGGTTCAGAGCGTCGGGTCACCGGTGCCCCCGGTCTGCCAGCCGTACATGAGCCAGTCGTCCCTGGTCTGCTGCCGCATCCGGTCGAAGGGGCCGCCTCGCTCCGGGATCTCGTCCCCGTGTCCCATCGCCGCTCGTGCAGCGTTGTGCTGGGCGGTGGTCCCATCGTCGAAGTACGAGTACCGGCCGTCGTCGTCATCGCCGTCGTACGGCCCGTGGCGGGTGACGCCGTGCAGGGTGTCCGACCCACGACCCTCGGTCTCGGAGCTGAACGCGTGCGCGTCCCACGTGGACTCGGTCGGGTCACGCCGACCGGACAGGTTCTGCCCGGTGACGGCCCAGCCGTCCTTCGCGCCCTGGCTGGCGAAGACCTGCCCCTCGGGCACGTGCAGCGCGGACGCGTTCGGTACGGCGTCCGTCACGCCGGCCGAGCCGAGCAGCACCACGTGGTCGGCGTGGGTCTTGGTCAGGGCGATGGTCGCCACGGTCGTGCCGTAGGAGTGCCCCATGACGGTCAGGTCGGCGTCCCGCCCGGCGGCCGCTCGCGCCGCGTGGAACCCGTCGAAGTCGGCGACGAGTCGCTCGGCGCCCGCTCGCGCTCGGTCGTCCGCCAGGACGGTCCGGAAGGACGGGTCGTCGGCCATCGGCGGGTGGTAGCCGATCCAGGACACGACGGCGATGTCACTGCGGCGGATGCCAGCCACACGAGCCTCCTCACGACGCATCCCGCGGGCGATCGCGCTGTAGTCCTGCACCGTGCCGTCCTGGTACGTCGCGGTGTTCATGCCCGGCACGATGACGCTGACGTGCGTGGCACGGTCGAGGTCACCCGCGACGATCTGCGCGAGCGGGGGACGGTCGTCGACGAGTGCCACCAGCGAGACCGGTGTCGTGGCGAGGGTGTCCTGGATGTTCCGGTAGGCGTCGCGCTGCCGTTCCCAGACGAGCAGCTGCTCCCGTGCCGTCGCCGCTTCGGCCGGGTTCCGGGCGGCGTCGTGCCGCCCACGCCAGTGGCGGACCTGCTTCCGCGCGTGTGCGAGCCGGTCAGCCAACACCGTCGTGTTCGCCCGTGCCCGCGCCCAGGAGGCGACACCGTTCAGGTTGCCGATGACCGCCGGCATCGCCGCGACGAACGCCCGCTGGACCGCGGACGGCACACCGTCGACGCCCGACATCGCCTGCCACCACCCGGCCACCTGCGCAGGGTCGAGTCCGGCGAGCCGCTCGGCGACCCGTGCGTCGTCACCGAGCGCGGCGACGGTCTCCGGGTCGAGGGTGCCGAGCCAGGTGAGGAACTGCCCGTCGCTCATCGCGGACACGACCGTGGCGGAGACCAGCTTGCCGAGCACCGACCGGTCCTCGAGCGCGGAGGCCGCCGCTCGGTCGGCTGCGGCTCGGCGGGCGACGAGCTCGTCCCACTGCGCCGTCAGCCGAGCGTCCAGCGCTGCCAACCACTCCCCGCTGCGCTCCAGCTGCTGCAGGAGCGCACGGTCCGACTCGACCGCATCCGGTCCGGACGCCACCACGGTGGCATCGCGGATCGCCCGCTCGTTGGCCGCGATGTCGTCCGCGGTGTTCCGCCGGGTCGTCTGCAGGCTCGCGGCGTCGTGCTGGATCTCCCGCACCTGGCGTGCGTAGGTGGCGAGTGCGGCCGACGCCGCGTCCAGCCGCGCCGCGACGCGCTGGGCACTCGCCGGCATCGCCGCCGCCGTCACGAGGAACCGCTGTTGCGCCCGCCCCGCCCAGCCGGACGCCGCGTGCTCCGCGGCGACGAGCACGTGCCGGGCGCCGTCACGGACCGCGTCCGAGTGGTCGTCGTGCCGACGGGCGATCCGCTGGATGCCGTCCGGGTCGCCCGCGACCGGGTCCGCGCTCACCGGACCCGCCGGGCGAGGTCGGCATCCGCACACAGGACCGCTTCGGCGGCGGCGGTCACGTACTCGCGCAGCGTGTCCGCGTCGTCACCGAGGGAGCGGATCATCGCGTCGTGCGCCCTGGCCGACGCGACGAACGCGGACTCGACCGCCCCCGAGCCGAACGCGCCGCCGTCCGAACCGGACAACGGGCGCTCAGAGCGGAGGTCGGTGACCGCCTGCCCCGCCGCTCGTGCGACCGCCTGCATCGTCGGCAGGTCGACCGTCAGATCCCCCATGGTGCCCCCTCGTGTTCCCCGAGGAGGTCAACATATCACCGCTGAAGTATGGCGTGTCAAGCGGTGTTCAGCGGTCGATCGGGCGCCCCCGCACCCCGCTCGCCCAGCCCGTGTCCGCCGTGCCCCCGACCCGGAGCGACAGCGTGCCGCCCCGGGTGACGAACGACGCCGGCACCCAGGACCGCTCGTGCGTCCACCCGTTCAACCGGGCGCTCTGCACGTACGGCTCGGTCCCCGAGGACCGGATGACGATCCGCTCGCCGCTCGAGCGCCGGATGTCGACCGTGCTGAACGTCGGGCTGCCGATGAGCATCTCCGCTCGCCCGGGCGTCTGCGGGAACAGGCCGATCGAGGCGAAGACGTACCAGGCGCTCATCGTGCCGAGGTCGTCGTTGCCCGGCAGGCCGCCGGGGCCGGTCGAGTAGGCGTCGTCCACGACCTGCCGCACGGTCTCCTGCGTCTTCCAGGGCTTGCCGAGGGCGTTGTACATCCACGGCGTGTGGATGTCGGGCTCGTTCGTCGGGTCGAACTTCGTGGCGTCGCCACCGGTCACCGCGAACGCACCGGTGCTGTCGTGGAAGAAGTCGTCGAGCCGAGCGGTCGCGGCGTCGTCACCGCCGAGCGCGCTCGACAGCCCCTGCACGTCCTGCGGCACGAGCCAGGTGTACTGCGCGCTGGTGCCCTGTGCGAACCCGGTGCCGGTCGAGGGCGACCAGTCGGGCGTCCACGATCCGTCGGCCTGACGAGCAGCCTGGTAGCCGACGGCGGCGTTGAAGGTGTTCTTCCAGTAGGTCCCCCGCTCCGCGAACATCCGGGCGTCCGACCGCAGCCCGAGGGAACCGGCCCAGTACCCGAGCGCGCTGTCGGAGATCGAGTCCTCGAGGGTCTCGGCCGCACCGCCCCAGCAGGAGCAGTCGTCGTTCGCCGCGTACTGCCGCTCCAGGTACTCGTCGAGTGCGGGCCGCTGCGCCAGGCACTGCCCCGGGCACCCGATGTCGCTCTCGGCGTCCGCGTTCTCGACCGTCGCCTGGCGCTTGAGCGAGGCGTAGGCAGCCCGGACGTCGAAGTTCCGGACGCCCATGGCGTACCAGGTGGCGAGCGTCGCGGCCGAGGGGTCGCCGGTCATCACGTGCGTCGGCGCTCCGAGGTGCAGCCACCGGTCCCACACGCCGCCGTTCTGCTCGGCGAACCGCAGCATCGACTGCGCCATGTCCCCGGCGACGTCCGGCCGCAGCAGGGCCAGCAGCTGGATCTGCGCCCGGTACTGGTCCCACCCGGAGTACGTGCCGTAGACGGCCCGGTGTCCGCGGTCCATCCGGTGCACCCGCAGGTCGGGCCCGAGGTAGCGCCCGTCACGGTCGTTCAGCGTGTTCGGCTGCATGAGTGCGTGGTAGACCGACGTGTACAGCTGGGTGGTCCGGTCCGCCGTGCCGCCACCGACGCGCAGGCGCGACAGTTCACGGTTCCAGGAGGCCCGTGTGCCGGCCGCCACGCTGGCGACGGTCGAGCGCCCGGTCACCTCGCCGTCACGGTTGGCGACCGCTCCGGCCGCGCTCACGTACGATATGCCGATCTTCGCCTGCACCGTCGCTCCGCGACGCGCATCGAACCCGACCCACGCGCCGGAGCCGCGTCCGGCGCGGTCGGCGCCGGTCAGGTAGCCCTCCCCACCGGAGGAGGACGTGCCTCCAGGCTGGACCGTGCCGTCCTTCCAGGTGCCGGTGCTCGCGAACGCCGTGTCGAAGGTCGCGGTGAAGTAGAGGCGGTAGTAGCTGCGGCGGTCCGGGTTGGTGGCGCCGCCGCCGTTCGCGCGGCGGCTGCAGAAGCCGCCGGTCAGGACGCTGCCGCTGACCGTGCGGGTGCGGGGGTCGACGCGGGTGATCGCGGCCTCGCTGCCGTTGATCGAGTTCGACGTGCGGAAGAGCAGGTTCGCGTCCTTGCCGGCCGGGAACGTGAACGCACCGACGCCAGCGCGGGTGGTCACGGCCAGGTCGGTGCGGACGCCGTTGTCGAGCGTGACGCCGTAGCGGCCGGGGCTCGCGGACTCCTGGTCGTGGGAGTACCCGGCGGCGTAGACGGCGTCCTTCGAGTCGGCGGACGGCGAGGTCGTGACCGGGGTCGTGACCGGCATGATCGGCACGTCACCCGCGGCACCCGGCGCACACCCGGCACCGTTCAGGTGCGTCAGGCTGAAGCCGCGCAGCCGGTTCACGTCGTACGAGTAGCCGTTCGCGACCGGGGTCGACGTCTGGTCGCCCGCGGTGCCCGTGGGACTCCACTGCAGCATCCCGAACGGCGCCGTGGCACCCGGCCAGGTGTTGCCGTTGTTGCTCGTGCCGATGAAGGGGTCGACGTACCGCGCGGGATCGCTGACGGTGCGCCCGGCCTGCGTCGACGGCGAGGCCACGGCCGGCGCGGCGACGATCGCCGTGCCCAGCAGTGCGGCGATCGTGGCCACCGCGGCGAGCGGGAGCGGACGGACGAGCGGGCGACGGTGCACGCGAGATCGGTTCACATCGGCGACGCTAGCCCCCTCGGACGGGGGACGCCGCCTGCGTCACCGAGCGCTCTCCCGCTGTTCACGTCGGGTTCGGCGTCGGGCCCGGCCTCGGTCAGACGACGGTGCGGGCGGCGACCTCGTCGACGAAGGTGCGGACCCGCTGCCGGAACACCGGATCCGCGGCGGCCCCGCGGACGGGCACGACGTGCAGTCGCCGGTCACCCCGACGCAGCGCCGGCCCGACGAAGACCCCCTCGGCGACGTCCGGCGCGGTGGCCGACCAGAGCGTCGAGCGAGCGCCGTCCTCCGCGGTCCGGGCCATGCTGCGGGCGATCATGCCGCCGAGGCGCTGCGCGAGGGTCTCGGCCTGGTCGTTCATCCCCGTCGCCGCGATGCCGGGGTGTGCGATGACCGAGCGGACGTCCGAGCCGGCCGCGCGGAGCCGCTCACCGAGGTCGACCGCGAGCGCCGTCGCCGCCGTCTTCGAGTCGGTGTACACGGCGAGCTGGGAGTAGTCGCTCGGATCGTCGACCCCGCCCGGTGCGGGCACGCGGCGGGTGCGCTGCGACAGGTTCGACCCGACGAGGACGACCCGGGGCGACGGTCCGCCGAGCACCGGGATCATCGCGTCGGCGAGCACGGCCGGCCCGACGACGTTGGTGGCCCAGGTGCGTTCGATGCCCTCGTCGGTCAACCCGAACGCGCCCAGCGTCGCGCCGGCGTTGTTGACGAGGGCGTCCACGACGATGCCGTCCGCCGCGAGCTGCCGGGCGAACGCCGTGACCGAGGCGACCGACGCGGTGTCGACGACCCGCGCCTCCAGGCCGACGGGCAGGACGCGAGCCGCCTTGTCGGGGTTGCGGACCGCCGCGATGACGCGTGCTCCGGCGGCTGCGAGTCGGGTCGCGACCACCAGCCCGAGTCCGCCGGTCGCGCCGGTGACCACCACGGTCCGGCCGTGCTGGTCGGGCATCGCGGACGGTTCCCACTCGAAGGTGTCCATGGTCGTCTCCTGCTCACTCGTCGTGTGGAATCGGATGATCCATCCGGAACGGTAGCACAAGCGGATAGAGTGTCCGCATGACGATCGCGATGGCCCGACCCGAAGCGCTGCGCTCCGATGCGCAACGCAACCGGACCGCGCTGCTCGACGTCGCCCGGTCGTTCCTCGAGCGGGGCGAGCAGCCGCTCCTCAACGCCGTTGCACACGAGGCCGGTGTGGGTGTCGGGACCGCCTACCGGCACTTCCCGTCGCAGCAGCACCTGCTCGAGGCGCTCGCGATCGATGCGCTCGAGGACATGCTCGACCTCGTCCGTGTCGCCGTCGCGCTGCCCGACGCGGTGGACGCGCTCCGGGGGGTCGTGACGGCTGCGTTCCGGAGCATGGTCGACGACGCGGCCCTCGGCGACCTCCTGACGAACGGCGGGTTCTCGTGCGCTGACACCGCGGCGCTCGCGGGCGACCTGGTCGAGTCCGTCGACGCGTTGCTCGCACGGGCACGGGCCGAGGGGCTCGTGCGTGCCGATGTCGACGCGGACGACCTGCGACGACTGCTGTGCGGGATGCGGGCAGCCGCCGTGGCGGGTGGCTCCCGGGTGCACGACCCCGAGCGCTACGTCGAGGTGCTGCTGGCGGGCCTCCGCCCGGCCTGACCACCACCCTCGCGCCCCGCGTGCCTCGCTGTCAGGATGGGCGCATGAGCGTCATGGTGTCCGTCTTCGATGCGTACCGGTCCCGCACGAGCGAGAAGTACACGGCCTACCCGCCGGACGTGCTCCCCATGTTCGTCGCCGAGATGGACAGCATGCTCGCCGAGCCGATCCGCGACGCCCTGGTCACGGCGGTGACGAACGGCGACACCGGGTACGTCGGGCACGGACGGGCCCTGCCCGAGGCGTTCGCCGACTTCGCCGAGAGCCGGTGGGCATGGCGGGTCGACCCCGACCTCGTCCGCACCACCACGGACGTGTCGGTCGCGGCGGTCGAGGTGCTGCGCCGGGTCATCGAGCCGGGCGACCAGGTGGTCATCATGCCGCCCGTGTACCCGCCGTTCTGGGAGTACGTGTCCGAGGCCGGCGGCACCGTCACCGAGGTCCCGCTGCTCGCCCCCGCAGGCCCGGCCGACCCCTTCGACACCACGGCCGGCTGGCGGATGGACCTGGACGGCATCGCACAGGCGTTCGCCGACGGAGCCCGCACGGTGCTGCTCTGCAACCCGCACAACCCCCTCGGCCTGGTGCACGACCGCGCGTCGCTCGTCGCACTCGCGAAGCTGGCCGCCGAGTGGGACGCCGTCGTGGTGTCCGACGAGATCCACGCGCCGCTCGTGCACGCCGACGCGGTGTTCACGCCGTTCCTGGAGTCCTGCCCCGAGGCCGCGTCGCTCGGTGTCGCCCTGACGAGTGCGAGCAAGGCCTGGAACCTCGCCGGCACGAAGTGCGCGATGATGATCGGCGCCTCGGAGCGGGCCCGCGCCTGGTTCGACGGACTGCCGACCGAGGTCGTCGAGCGCACCGGCATCCTCGGCTACACCGCGAGCGTCGCGGCCTTCAGCGAGGGCGGACCGTGGCTGGCGTCACTGCTCACCGAGCTCGCGGCGAACCGGCGCACCCTGGCCGAGCGGATCGGCGACGTGCTGCCCGGCGCCGAGTACCGGCAGCCGCAGGCGTCGTACCTGGCGTGGCTCGACCTGCGGGCGCTGCCGTGGGGCGACGACCCCGCGGCGGAGCTCGTCGACCGGGCGAAGGTGGCGCTCGGCTCCGGCCCGGCGTTCGGACGGCAGGGCCGGGGCTTCGCGCGGCTGAACTTCGGGTGCTCGGCGGAGACCCTCGACGAGGGGCTCAGCCGCCTCGCCGCAGCCGCGCGCGCCTGAGCCCGAGCCCGACGCCTACTCGAACCGCTGCCAGGCCGGCTTGTTCGCGTACGTGTAGCGGTAGTAGTCGGCGAGCTGCAGCCCGGCGGCGGCTTCCTCGTCGACGACGACGGTCGCGTGCTCGTGCAGCTGCAGGGCCGAACCGGGCACGAAGGAGCTGAGCGGCCCCTCGATCGCAGCGGCGACGGCCGCGGCCTTCGACGGGCCCTGGGCGACGAGGACGAGCTCGCGGGCCTCGAGGATGGTGCCGAGCCCCTGCGTCATGCAGTGCGTCGGGACCTGCTCGGGCGAGTCGAAGAAGCGCGCGTTGGCGTCACGGGTCGACGGCGCGAGGGTCTTGATGCGGGTGCGCGAGGCGAACGACGAGGTCGGCTCGTTGAACCCGATGTGGCCGTTGGCCCCGATGCCGAGGATCTGCACGTCGATCCCGCCCGCGGCACGGATCGCGGCGTCGTACTCCTTGGCCGCGAACTCCAGGTCGGCGGCACGTCCGTCCGGCACCCGCACGCGCGAGGCGTCGAAGCCGAGCGGCGCCACGACGTCGCGAGCGATCACGGCCGCGTACGACTCGGGGTGCTCGAGCGGGATGCCGACGTACTCGTCGAGGGCGAACCCACGAGCCTCGGCGAACGAGATCTCGCCCGCCTGCACCCGGCGCTGCAGGTCGGTGTAGATGCCCTGCGGGCTGGATCCGGTGGCGAGACCGATGACGGCGGACGGCTTCTTGGCGACGACGGACGCGATCTTGGCCGCGGCGACGCGACCGACCTCGTCCGGCGTGGGCAGGATGATGATCTCCACACGGCAAGCCTACTGGTCATGACCAGTCTGCGACAGGGGTCGTGTGGGTAGCGTGGAGGCATGCCGACCCCCGACTTCGTCCTGTCCCTGCGCGAGAAGATCGGCACGGCGCCGCTCTGGCTGTCGGGCGTGAGCGCCATCGTGACCCGCGGCTCCGGCGCCGAGCGCGAACTGCTCGTGGTGCGGCGGGCCGACACGGGCGCGTACACGCCGGTCACCGGGATCGTCGACCCGGGCGAGGAACCCGCCGTCGCCGCCGAACGCGAGGTCCTGGAAGAAGCCGACGTCGTCGCCGTCGCCGAACGTCTGGCCTGGGTCCAGGTGCTGCCCGAGATGACCTACCCGAACGGCGACCGGTCGCAGTACCTCGACCTGGTCTTCACCTGCCGGTACGTCTCCGGGACGCCGAACCCCGCCGACGGCGAGAACACCGAGGCGTTCTGGGCCCGGCTCGACGCCCTGCCCGACATGTCGGAGAACATGCGGGCACGCGTCGAGGCCGGGCTGGCCGACGAGCGCGAGGCGCGCTTCCAGCGCTGACCCCACCGGTCTGGAGGCGCGGTGCCAGGCCGCCACGGGCCTCCCGTCCGCCGTCGGTGCCGCCCACCCCGCCAAAGCGACAGAAGTCCGCGAAGCATCCGCGCCCATCTGTCGCTTTCGCGACGGTGAGCGCGGTCGCGAGCGCGATCTGTCGCTTTCGCGGGGGGGGTGGAGCTACGCGAGCGGCGCGACCGCCACGGGTGCGCCGAGCAGGCGCACGGCGACGGGGTCGCCGGTGGCCCGGCGGTCGCCGACCTCGTGCTGGACGGTCACGACGGTGTCGTCGTCCAGGCGGACGGTGGTGCGGCGGATCGACCCGAGGAAGCTCGAGGTGACGACGGTGCCGGTGATGCCCTCCGGAGCGAAGGCGATGTCCTCCGGCCGGACGTAGGCGAGCACCGGCCCGTCCGGAGCCGAGGAGTCGAGCGCCGGCACCCGGAACCCGTACACGAAGACGTCGCCCCCGCGCAGGTCGCCCTGCAGCCGGTTCGACTGGCCGACGAAGTCCGCCGTGAACGCCGACGACGGGGTGCGGTAGAGCTCCTCGGGCGTGCCGACCTGCTCGATGTCGCCCGCCTGCATCACGGCGATCCGGTCGGAGACGGCGAGCGCCTCCTCTTGGTCGTGCGTCACGAACACGGTGGTGATGCCGAGGTCGCTCTGGATGCGGCGGATCTCGTCGCGCAGCGACACCCGGACCTTCGCATCGAGGGCCGACAGCGGCTCGTCGAGCAGGAGCACCCGGGGGCGGGTGACCAGGGCACGGGCCAGGGCGACGCGCTGCTGCTGCCCGCCGGAGAGCTGGTGCGGGTACCGCTCGGCGAACTCGCCGAGGCGGACCATGTCGAGGGCCTCGACCACCCGGCTCTTGCGCTCTGCGGCGGGGACCCGGCGCATCTCGAGGCCGAAGGCGACGTTCTGCCGGACCGTCATGTGCGGGAACAGCGAGTACTGCTGGAACACCATGCCGATGTCGCGCTTGTTGACCGGGGTGTCGGCGACGTCCTGGCCGTCGATGCGGATCGAGCCGGCGTCGATGGCCTCGAGGCCCGCCAGCGCGCGGAGCGCCGTCGTCTTGCCGCAACCGGATGGGCCGAGCAGTGACACGAACTCCCCCGGCTCGACACGGAGGGACAGTCCGGCGAGTGCACGGTGTGCGCCGTAGTGCTTCTCGACGGCGTGGAGTTCGACGACGGCACCGGTGGTGGCGAGGGACGCCGGGGCTGCCGGAGCGGTGACGGTCATGCGGACTCCTCGAGGCGGGGACGACGGGTGGTGCGGGTGCGGCGGACGCGGCCCGTGCGACGGGTCCCGATGCGGCCGATGAGGACGAGCAGCACGAAGCCGAACGCGAGCGCGGCGACCGAGAAGATCGCGGCGACGTACGGGTCGGTCCCCTGCACGAGCACGAGCCCGGTCTGGAACGTGCTGCGGGAGAGGAACGCGGCGAGGGTGTACTCGCCGAGGACCACGGTGATCGTGAGGAAGCACGCGGCGGTGATGCCCCGGCGCAGGTTCGGCAGGAGCACGCGCCAGGTGACGGTCCACCACGAGGCACCGAGCGACCGGGCCGCCTCGGACAGGACGATCAGGTCCGTCGCGGTGATGGCGGCGGCGATCGGGCGGAACGCGAACGGCAGCGTGATGATGCCGATCGCGAACGCCAGCGTCCAGGAGCCGGACCCGAAGACCTGCGAGACGACCTGGTACACGGGGATGAACCCGACGACGAGCACCACGACCGGCACGGTGATCGGCACGATGCAGACGAACTCCAGGACGCTCCGGAGCCTGGGGTAGCGGAGCGCGGTGATGATCTGGGCGGGCAGCAGGACGAGCAGCACGATCCCGACGGTGATCACGGCGATGAGCAGCGACGCCCCGAGCCCGTCGAACACCGGCTGGTAGGTGAACGCGTTGGCCGGGTCACCGATCGCCGCCCAGTGCGCGAAGGTGAGCCCGCCGTCGGTGCCCTGCCGGAAGGTGAACTGCAGCAGGGCGACCAGCGGCACGGCGAACAGGAGCCCGATCACGGTGAGCACGATCGCTGCCGCACCACGGGACGGGGCCGTGCCGAAGCGGCGGACGCGGGACGGGCCTCCGAGCCGAACCGGCTGCGCCGGGCGGACCGGACGGACCGGGGCCGCCGCGCTCATCGCTGCCACCGTGCGGCACGGCGCTGCAGCAGCGAGTACGCGCCCATCACGACCGCCATCACGACGACCATGCCGAAGGCGAGCACCCCGGCGACGTTCTGCAGGCCGGCGAGCGTCTCGCTGGTGAGCTGCGTGCGGATCGTCAGCGGCACGATGCCGCCCTGCGAGATGAGGGCCGCGGCGGTGGCGAACGACGAGAAGCCGTTCGCGAAGAGCAGCAGGAGCGACCCCCAGAACGCCGGCGCCAGGACCGGCAACGCGATCCGGCGCCAGTACGTCAGGCGCGAGGCCCCGAGGGTCGCGGCGGCCTCGCCCCACTGGGCCTTGACGCCCTCGAGTGCGGGCATGAACGTGAGGACCATGAGCGGCACCTGGAAGTAGACGTAGGGGATCACGAGCCCGGGCACCGTGTACAGGAAGGCGCCGTCCGCGTTGAGGTCGACGTGGAAGACCGTCACCAACCACGTCGTGACGAGGCCCTGCACACCGATCGTGGCGATGAACGCGAACGCGAGCATGACGCCGCCGAACTGGGCGAGGACGCTCGCGGCCGAGTCGATCATCGACCGGACCAGTCCGTCCGGCCGCAGTGCCGAGAGCGCCCAGCAGACGACCGCGCCGAGCACGGCACCGATGACCGCGGAGGCGGCGGACAGGCCGAACGACCCGCCGAACGCCCGCAGCACGGACGGGTCGGCGAAGGCCGCGAGGTTCGCGAACGTGAACGCTCCGGAGCCGTCGAAGAAGCCACTGCCGATCGCGATCACGGCGGGGACCGCGAGGAACAGCAGGACGTAGGCGGCGAAGGGCGTCAGCCCCAGCCAGGCGAGGCCGACGCGGCGCCGGACACGGGGTCCGGCGCCGCGTCGGACGGCATCGGTGGACGCTCGTGCGGACGTCGGGCGCACGGGGCTCGTCGCGCTCGTCGCGCTCGTCGCCGGTGCGGCGTCGGTCGCGGCTGCGCCGCTCGCCGCGGGCGCGTCTGCCGATGCGGTGGTCATGCTGCTCAGGACCCCATCGTCGAGGACCACTTGGCCTTGAGCACCTTGGCGGCGTCGGCGACCTGCGCGTCGGTCAGCTCGACGTAGTCCTTCGGTGCGCCACCGGCGGCGTCGAGGGCGTCCTGGTCGACCTTGCCCGACTTCGTCAGCGCGGCGAGGGTGGACGGGAAGGCGCCGGCCTGCAGGTACAGGTTCTGGACCTCGGGGCTGGCGATGTACTCCTCCCACAGGCGGGCGGCCGCGGGGTGCGGGGCGTCCTTGTTGATGGCCTGCGAGTAGTACGAGCCGAGCGCCTGCCCCTTCGGGACGACGGTCTTCCAGTCCTTGTTGCCACTCGCGCCCGCCGCCGGGCCCCAGGCCAGGTTGTTGTACGACCACTGGACGACGACCGGGGTCTCACCCGAGGCGACGGTGGCCTGCGTCGGCAGCACGTTCTGGAAGTTGCCGGCCTGCTTGAGCTTGCCGAAGAAGTCGACGCCCTTGGTGATGTCGTCGGCCGAGCCGCCGTTCTCCAGCGCCGCCAGGTACACCGCGGACGCGGCCTGGTTCGCCTGCGTCGGGTCGCCGCCGATCGAGACCTTGCCCTTGTACTCGGAGCCGAGCAGGTCCGTCATGTCCTTCGGGGCGTCGGAGATCTTCGACGAGTCGTACCCGATCGACATCAGGCCGGTGTAGTCGCGCGTCCAGGCGCCGTCCTCGTCCTTCAGGTTCGTGGGGATGTCGTCCCAGTTCGCGACCTTGTAGTCGGCGAACAGGTCGAGGTTCTCCTGCAGCACGGCGTTCCCGAGGTCGAGCACGTCGGGGGCGGTGGACTGGCCCTTCTGCGACTTGACCGCGGCGACCTCGTCGGCGCTCGAGCCGTTCGGGTTCGCGGAGTTGATCTTGATGCCGTACTTCTTGGTGAAGCCGTCGATGATCTTGCCGTAGTTGGCCCACGTCGGCGGGAGCGTGATGACGTTGAGCTGGCCCTCGGCCTTGGCGGCCTTGACCAGGGCGTCCATGCCGCCGGCGGACTCGGCGCTGGTGGTGGTCTTCCAGTCGGCGTCGCCCTTGCTCGTGCTGGCGGAGCTCGTCGAGGAGCATCCGGCGAGGGTGACGACTGCGGCGGCGGCCAGGGCGATGCCGGCCAGGGTGCGCTTGTGCTGCACGGGTGGGCCTTTCGGGTGGGGGAAGGTGCTGCGGGGACCGGGTGTCCGGGTTCTGCTCGATCGTGGACGCGGCCGGTTTCCGGCCCGTGCTCCGGTGGTGAACGACGGCGGAACAGCGGGTGCGGCTGTACGCTTTGCTCGTTCTGGGCGCAGGGTCGCGCCCAGACCAGGCCTGGAGGCACGGATGCGGTTCACGACGACGGTCCTGCAAGCGCGGAAGACGGCGACCGGACTCCCCGTCCCGGAGTCCGTCATCGAGGCGCTCGGATCCGGCAAGCGCCCCGCGGTGGTCGTCACGATCAACCGGGGCTACACCTACCGCTCCACCGTCGGGGTCATGGACGAGCAGTTCCTGGTGCCGCTGTCGGCCGCCCACCGTGCGGCCGCCGGGATCGCCGCCGGGGACACCGTCGAGGTCTCGCTCGAGGTCGACACCCTGCCCCGGACGGTCGACCTGCCGGAGGACCTGGCCGCCGCGCTGCAGGAGGCCGGCGTGCGTGCGGCGTTCGACACGCTGTCCAACTCACGGCAGCGGGCGCTCGCCGACCCCGTCACGCAGGCGAAGGCCCCGGAGACCCGGGCCCGGCGGATCGAGAAGGCCGTGGAGTCCCTGCGGGGGTAGGGCTGTCTCTTATACACATC
>NZ_QKTB01000018.1:0-71857 GCF_003234405.1 Curtobacterium sp. MCLR17_045 | reverse complement strand
ACTCTCCGTAAAAAAATACAGACCCAACACCCGAAGGCATCAGACCGAGTTGATTCTGACTGTTGACTGTCTACTGACAATCTTCAATCCAAAAGGAATTGCTTCATGACCCAGTCAGCAAGCCGACCAGGCACGAGGTCAATCAATAAATTGGCATTGACAATGTGCACGCTGTTGAGTTCTCAAGGACCAGACGCACTCCCCGCTCGACCCACAAAAGGTTCCGCCAGAGAGGCATTCGTCTTGTACAACATCCTGGGCGCACAACCAGAGGTTGTGTTTCCGAGGAGTTGGTTGCCTGAGCGGGACCCCGTCCGGACTGCATCTCCAGGTGTTCAACCCGGTGATCGTCTCGGCCGTTCCGTTCTCCGCCTCAGCGGCAACGAGTGATTACTTTACGCAGAGGTGAACGGCAGCGCCAAGCCGGCCCACATCCCGGGCGTGTCGCCCTCTGCGCCGCTGTTGCGTACTCCCCCGGCAACGCCGAACGGCCCGCTCCCCACCTGGGGGAACGGGCCGTTCGGGAGCGCTGTCAGTGCCGCGCGATGACCGGGTTCTTGAGCGAACCGATGCCGGAGATGGTGACCTCGACGATCTCGCCGTCGCGGATCTGCCCGACACCGGCCGGAGTCCCGGTCAGGATGACGTCACCGGGCAGGAGGGTCCAGATGGAGGACACGAACTCGACGAGCGACGGGATGTCGTGCACCATCTCGTTCGTCGAGGCCGCCTGCCGGAGGTCACCGTCGACGCGGGTCTCGATGCGGATGTCCGACGGGTCGATCTCGGTCTCGATCACCGGGCCGAGCGGGCAGAACGTGTCGAAGCCCTTCGCCCGGGTCCACTGACCGTCGCGAGCCTGCAGGTCTCGGGCGGTCACGTCGTTGGCGATCGTGTAGCCGAGGATCACGCTCGCGAAGTCCTCGCGCCGGACGTTCTTCGCGAGCGAGCCGATCACGATGGCGAGTTCACCCTCGTGGTCGACGCGTCCGATGTCGGCGGGGAGGCGGATGGGCTCGTCCGGACCGATCACCGAGGTGTTCGGCTTGAGGAACACCACCGGGTCGTCGCCGGCACGCTCGTCCATCTCGGAGGCGTGCTCCGAGTAGTTGAGCCCGACGCCGATGACCTTCGACCGCGGGATGACGGGGGCGAGGAGCTTGGCGTCGGCGAGTGCCACGCGCTCCCCCGTGGTCTCGAAGCCCTGGTACATCGGGTCTCCCGCGAGCACCACCAGAGCGCGCTCGTCGAGGATGCCGTACCGGGGGTCTTCACCCTTGCTGCTGAACCGTGCGATCTTCACCGTTCGACCCTACCCACGCCCGCCGGTCGATCAGGACGCGTCGGTCAGCTTGGTCATCCACCCGTGCGGGTCGGGACGACGGCCGTACTGGATGTCGGTGAGTTCGTCGCGCAGGGACATCGTGAGTTCCCCGGCCCCCACGGTCGGCGAACCGATCGTGAAGCCGTCACCCCGGAGTTCTGCGATCGGGGTCACGACGGCGGCGGTCCCGCATGCGAACGCCTCGGTGATCGAGCCGTCGGCGACGCCGTCACGCCACTCGTCGAGGGTCACGCGGCGCTTCTCGACGGTCAGGCCGCGGTCCTCGGCCAACTGCAGGATCGAGTCACGCGTGATCCCCTCGAGGATGGAGTCGGAGTCGGGCGTGACGAGGGTGCCGTCGGACTTGACCAGGACGACGTTCATCCCGCCGAGCTCTTCGAGGTACTTGCCCTCCACCGAGTCGAGGAACATCACCTGCTGGCAGCCGTGCTCGTAGGCCTCTTGCTGGGGCAGCAGCGACGAGGCGTAGTTGCCGCCGGTCTTCGCTGCACCGGTCCCGCCCTTGCCGGCGCGCGCGTACTGCGTCGACAGCCAGATCGACACCGGCTTCGGGCCCGAGGTGAAGTACGCACCGGCGGGGCTCGCGATGCAGTGGTAAGCAACGGCCTGTGCCGCGCGGACCCCGAGGAACGACTCCGTCGCGATCATGAACGGCCGCAGGTACAGGCTGGTCTCGGGTGCCGAGGGCACCCAGTCGACGTCGGTCTGCACGAGCTGCCGGATCGACTCGACGAACGCCTCGACCGGGAGCTCCGGGAGCGCCAGGCGTCGGGCGGACCGCTGGAAGCGTCGGGCGTTGGCGTCCGGCCGGAACGACCAGACCGAGCCGTCCGCGTGCCGGTAGGCCTTGAGTCCCTCGAAGATCTCCTGGGCGTAGTGCAGGACGCTCGCGCTCGGGTCGAGGGACAGCGGCCCGTACGGGTGGATCGACGCGCTGTGCCAGCCGTCGTCGAGCGTCCACTCGACCGTCGCCATGTGGTCGGTGAAGTGCTTGCCGAAGCCCGGGTCGGCGAGGATCTGCTCACGCTCGGCAGCCGCGCGGCGGTCGGCGGACGGGGTGCTGGCGAACTCGAGTCCGAAGGCGGTGTCGGTGCTCATGGGGAGGACTCCTTCTCAGGCGGTGGTGGTGCGTGCCGTGGCCGCGGCGGCGATCGCGTCGCCGATCTCGGCCGTGCGACGCGGCGTGGTGCCCCGGTCGGCGAGGTCGGACTCCACCGCAGCCGTCACCGCGGCCGCCAGGTCACCGCGACCGAGGTGGTCGAGCAACAGGGCGACGGAACGGATCGCGGCGGTGGGGTCGGCCAGCTGCTGACCTGCGATGTCCGGCGCGGAACCGTGGACCGGCTCGAACATGCTGGGGAAGGTGCCGTCCGGGTTGATGTTGCCCGAGGCCGCCAGACCGATGCCGCCGCTGATCGCGCCGGCCAGGTCGGTGATGATGTCACCGAACAGGTTGTCGGTGACGATGACGTCGAACCGTGCGGGGTCGCGGACCATGTGGATGGTGACCGCGTCCACGTGCTGGTAGTCGACCGTGACGTCCGGGTACTCGGCGCCGACGGCCGCGACGGTGCGCTGCCAGAGAGCTCCGGCGTGCACCAGGACGTTGCTCTTGTGCACGAGGGTCAGGTGGCGACGCGGGCGTCGGTCCGCCAGCGCGAAGGCGTACCGCACGACCCGTTCGACACCGAAGGCGGTGTTCAACGAGACCTCGGTCGCGATCTCGTGCGGGGTACCGGTCCGGATGGCGCCGCCGTTGCCGACGTAGGGCCCCTCGGTGCCTTCGCGGACGACCACGAAGTCGACCTCGCCGGGGTCGGCGAGCGGCGTCGGGACGGCCGGGTGCACCGTCGTCGGCCGGAGGTTCACGTAGTGGTCGAACGCGAAGCGGAGCTTGAGGAGCAGCCCGCGCTCGATGATGCCGCCGGCGAGCCGCGGGTCACGCGGGTCACCGCCGACCGCTCCGAGCAGGATCGCGTCGTGCTGCGCGATCGCTGCCATGTCGTCGTCGGTCAGGATGTCGCCGGTCTCCAGGTACCGTGCGGCGCCGAGGGAGAACGGGGTCTCCTGCACCACGAGGTCGTCCGGCAGGACCGCGTGCAGGACCTTCAGGGCCTCGTCGACGACCTCGGGGCCGATGCCGTCACCACGGATCACCGCGAGTCGGATCGTCTGCGCGCTGCTCATGTCCGCCACTCCCCTAGAGCGTGATGTCGATCTCGCGGAGCGAGGACGCGTCGATCGCCGAGCGGACGTGCTCGAGGATCTCGGCCGGCACGGGCGAGTCGACCGTCAGGACGCTCAGTGCCTGGCCACCGGCGGCTTCGCGCGAGATCTGCATCGCGGCGATGTTGATGCCGGCCTGGCCGAACTCCTTGCCGTAGACCGCGACGATGCCCGGACGGTCGGTGTACTCCATGACGACGTGGTGCCGGTCGAGCGGCACCTCGACGTCGTGCCCGTTGATCTCGACGAGCTTCTCGACCTGCTTCGGGCCGGTGAGCGTGCCGGAGACGCTGATCGCCGGGCCGTCGGACTGGGCACCGCGGATCGTCAGCACGTTGCGGTACTCGGGGCTGTCGGTCTCGGTGATGAGGCGGACGGTGACCCCGCGCTGCTCGGCGATGAGCGGAGCGTTGACGTAGGAGACCTGGTCGCTGACGACGTCGGTGAAGACGCCCTTGAGCGCCGCGAGCTTCAGCACGCTGACGTCGTACTCGGCGAGCTCGCCGTGCACCTCGACGTCGATGCTCGTGACCGGCGAGGTCGCGAGGGCGGTGAAGACCTGGCCGAGCTTCTCGACGAGCGGGATGCCGGGGCGCACGTACGGGTCGATGACCCCGCCGGCGACGTTGACCGCGTCGGGCACGAGCTCGCCGCCGAGGGCGAGACGGACCGACTTGGCGACCGAGACGCCTGCCTTCTCTTGCGCTTCGTCGGTGGAGGCGCCGAGGTGCGGCGTCACGACGACGTTCGGGAGTGCCAGGAGCGGCGAGTCCTTCGGGGGCTCGGCGACGAAGACGTCGAGGCCGGCGCCGGCGATGGTGTTCGACGTGAGGGCCCGGTGCAGGGCGTCCTCGTCGATCAGGCCACCGCGGGCGACGTTCACGACGAACGCGGTCGGCTTCATCAGGGCGAACTGGTCGTCCGAGATCATGCCGAGGGTCTCCGGTGTCCTCGGCATGTGGATCGTGGTGAAGTCCGCCCGACGCAGCAGGTCCTCGAGGGAGACGAGCTCGACCCCGAGCTGCTGCGCACGTGCGGTGGTGACGTACGGGTCGTACGCGATGACCGTCACGCCGAAGGCCTGCAGCCGCTGGGTGATGAGCGCGCCGATGCGGCCGAGGCCGATGATGCCGACGGTCTTCTCGTAGAGCTCGACACCGGTGTACGACGAGCGCTTCCACGCACCGGCGGCCAGCGAGGCGTGGGCGGCCGGGATGTGCCGTGCGAGCGACAGGATGTGCCCGACCGTGAGCTCCGCCGCCGAGATGATGTTCGAGGTCGGGGCGTTCACCACCATCACGCCGGCGGTCGTCGCGGCCTTGATGTCGACGTTGTCGAGGCCGACGCCGGCGCGGGCGACGACCTTGAGGACCGGTGCCGCGGCGATCGCCTCGGCGTCGATCTTGGTGGCGGACCGCACGAGGACGGCGTGCGCGTCGGACAGCGCCGCCAGGAGCGCCGGACGGTCGGTGCCGTCCACGTTCCGGATCTCGAAGTCGGGCCCGAGGGCGTCGACCGTTGCGGGCGAGAGTTCTTCGGCGATCAGGACGACCGGCTTCGACACAGCAGCTGTTTCCTCACTCGAGACGGTTGGTATCCCACCATGCTATCGACGCGGGCCGGTGGTTACGACCGCGGGAGCGGTCCTGTGGAGAACCACACGAGGGCAGGAGGCGCGGGGCGGGGCCGCACCGTGCCTCCTGGCCGTCGACGGGTCGCGTCAGAAGTCCAGCAGCGTCGGGACGAACAGCTGGAGGTCGAGCCAGAGGGCGCCGGCGCCCGCGAAGGCGACCACGAACACCGCGATCGTGACGGGCAGGCTCGAACGCCGGGTGATGACGATCGCCGCGACGAACGCGACCGGCGCGATGAGGATGTCGAGCACGAGCCACAGCCACGGGGTGCTGGTCTGCAGCGAGTCGCCGCCCGAGGTCGTCTGGAGGAACGCGTTGAAGGCGTCCACCCGCTGGTTGATCTGCGTCAGGTTGCCGACGGCCTGCACCGTCATGTACGCGAACAGCGCCGCGAACACGACCCAGACCACGATCTTCGCGACCACGGGGGCGCTGTTCCGGTGGGTCGTCGCCGGCACTGCCCCGGTCACCCGAAGCTCCGAGTCAGGAGGAACGGCCAGGGGAAGAGCACGACGGCACCGAGGAGCATCCAGAGCAGGCGGGTCCGCGTGCGGCTGCTGCGCGCCGCCCAGAGCACCACCGTGAACCAGAGTGCCGGCGCGAGGATCGCGAGGAAGCGGAGCACCTCGACGAAGAGCGTGAGGACCGTGTCGACGCCGGAGACGTACGCGGTCGACGCGGTGAGGAGCCAGGCCACCGTGTAGAGGAGGTAGAGGCCCCCGAAGACGCCGAACCCGACGAGCGCGCCGGAGGTCTCGGGCGCCTCGGGGTCCCGCTCGCCGCGCTCGCGCACCGCCACCGGGTTGTGCGCCGCGTCGACGTGGGTGGCGTCGTCGGCGTCACCCCAGCTGAGGGCGGCGTCGTCGGTGTCGACGGCGTTCGGCACGTCCGGGTCGATCGACCCGTCTGGTGGGGATGCTGCCGTGGTCATGCCCCGATTCTACGAGGGACACGACACCGGGAGGACCAGCGACGGCCGGGAGGCCGAGGTCAGACGTCGGCCGGCTGCGTCGCGAGGACCTCGGCGACGACGTCGCGGACGGCCGGGAAGAGCGGGTGGCTCTCCATCAGGCCCGTGAGGATCTCGGTCAGCGCGTGCGCGGTCGCCCCGGAACGCAGGAGTGCGTGCAGCTCGATCGACTCCGGGTCGTTCTCGTCGTCGAATGCGAGCGCCACGCGGACGGCACCGAGCAGGTGCTCGACGGGCAGGCCGCGCTCGGCGAGCTGCGACGCCGGGCCGACGAAGCGTTCACGACGGCCGAGCTTGCGGAGCGGGTTGCGGCCGACGCGCGCGGTGGAGTCCGGCAGGTGCGGGTTCGCGATGCGGGAGAGGTTCGCGGCGACGTAGCGCGCGTGGTCCTCGGGGTCGAAGCCGTGCTTCGCGATCAGCAGTGCGGTGGTCTCGGCGAGCACCCCGTCGACCTCGGCGCGGACGGCGTCGTCCTCGAGTGCTTCGCGGATGAGCCGGATGCCCCGCACGTAGCCGTGGTAGGCGGCGGTGGCGTGCGCCGTGTTGACCGTGTAGAGCTTGCGCTCGACGAACGGCTGCAGGTCGTCGACCCACGTGACGCCCTCGATCGTCGGCGGTTCGGCGTCGGAGCCCAGGAACGGGGTGCGCTCGATGACCCACTCGTAGAACGGTTCGAGCACGACGTCGAGGCCGCCGGACTGACCGAGCACACCGGACTGGTCCGGGACGATGCGGTCGATCGCGCAGTTCGCGAAGACGGCGGCGATGTCGCGGTCTTCGAGGATGGGGGCTCGGCGGATGCTGGCGTGCAGGGAGTCGGTCGCGTTGAACGCGTTCTCGCAGGCGACGATCGTGACGTCGCCGCGCTCGAGCGGGCGTGCCGCGAGGCCTTCGGCGATGAGCGGCGCGACGAGCGGGAGTGTGCGTGCGCCCACGGCGGTGGTCACCACGTCGGCCTCGGCGATGGCCTGCACCACACGCTCGCGGTCGGTCTTGCTGCTGAGCGCCCGGAACCCGTAGACGAGGTGCTCGACCGGCATCTCGCCGACCTCGTGCACCACGAACCGGCCGGCTTCGTTCAGGGCCGAGACCACGCGTTCGTCGACGTCGACGAAGGTGAGCTCGTAGCCGCTCGCCACGAGGAACTGGCCCACGAACCCGCGCCCGATCTTGCCGGCGCCGATGTGGACCGCTCGCTTCGTCACCGCCATCGAACGATCATCCCATGCTGGTCGGGGCGGTCCTGACCGCGGGTGCGCAGCACGGCCGACGGGTGTCGGGAATCGTCCGCGCGCACGGCGGAGGGACGCCGGTCCGCGGCGTCGGGGCTGGAGAAGAGCTGCTGCATAACGTTCGGGTCACATCGCGAGGCGGCGGTGCAGGTGCACCGCCGCCTCGCAGGTCGAGTGGTTCTCGGAAGACTACCGCGCGGCCGAGCCGTCCACGTAGTCGCCGTCGTTCTGCTTCCACGCGAAGAGCGCGCGGAGCTCGCGGCCGGTGGCCTCGATCGGGTGGCCCTCGCCCTTGGCACGGAGCGCCTTGAACTCCGGTGCGCCGGCGTCCTGGTCCTCGATGAAGCGCTTCGCGAAGGCACCGTTCTGGATGTCCGCGAGCACCGCCTTCATGTTCTCCTTGACGTCCGGCGAGATCACGCGCGGGCCGGAGACGTAGTCACCGAACTCGGCCGTGTCGGAGATCGACCAGCGCTGCTTGGTGAGGCCGCCCTCCCAGATCAGGTCGACGATGAGCTTGAGCTCGTGCAGGACCTCGAAGTAGGCGATCTGCGGCTGGTAGCCCGCCTCGACCAGGGTCTCGAAACCGTACTGGATGAGCTGCGAGGTGCCACCGCAGAGGACGGCCTGCTCGCCGAACAGGTCGGTCTCGGTCTCCTCGGTGAAGGTCGTCTTGATGCCGCCGGAGCGGAGGCCACCGATCGCCTTGGAGTACGACCACGCGAGGTCCCAGGCGGAACCGGACGCATCCACCTCGACGGCGACGATCACGGGGACGCCACGGCCGGCCTCGTACTCGCGGCGGACGGTGTGCCCCGGGCCCTTCGGCGCGACGAGCGACACGTCGACGCCCTCGGGCGCCTCGATGTAGCCGAAGCGGATGTTGAAGCCGTGGCCGAAGACGAGCGTCGCGCCCGGCTTGAGGTTCGGGCGGATGTCCTCGGCGTAGACGATGCGCTGGACCTGGTCCGGCGCGAGGATGACGACGACGTCGGCCCAGGCGGTGGCGTCGCCCGGCGTGTGGACCTCGAAGCCCGCCTCTTCGGCCTTCTGTCGGCTCTTCGAGCCCTCCTGCAGGCCGATCTTCACCTCGACACCCGAGTCACGGAGGTTGAGGGCGTGGGCGTGGCCCTGCGAGCCGTAGCCGATGACGGCGACCTTCTTGCCCTGGATGAGCGTCAGGTCGGCGTCGGCGTCGTACACGATGTCAGTCACGAGGGTGTGTCTCCTTGGTTCTGTGGTCGGTGCCGGGCACCATCGGCGCCCGGGAAGGGTGTGACGGGCGCTCAGCGCACCCGGTCGGTGATGCTCTTCGGTCCGCGGCCCATGCCGAGGAGGCCCGCGCGGGCGAGCTCCTTGACGCCGTAGGGCTCGAGCACGCGGAGGATCGCCTGGATCTTGCCGGGGTCGCCGGTCACCTCGACGATCAGGGAGTCGGTCGCCACGTCGACGACCTGGGCACGGAACAGGTTCACTGCTTCGAGCACCGCCGAGCGCGTCTGGTTGTCGACGCGCACCTTCACGAGCATGTGCTCGCGCTGGACCGACTGCGAGAAGTCCAGTTCGACGATCTTGATGACGTTCACCAGCTTGTTGAGCTGCTTCGTCACCTGTTCCAGCGGGAGGTCTTCGACGTCGACGACGACCGTGATCCGGCTGAGGCCGTCCACCTCGGTGTTGCCGACGGCGAGCGACTCGATGTTGAACCCGCGCCGGGCGAAGAGTCCGGCGACACGGGTCAGCAGGCCGGGCTTGTCCTCCACGAGGAGGGAGAGGACGTGGCTCATGCGGTTTCTCCCGTCATGTCGGCGTCCTCGTCGTCCCAGGTGGGCGCGAGTGCCTGGGCGTACTCGATGGACGAGTTGCTGACGCCCTGCGGGACCATCGGCCACACCATCGAGTCACGGCTCACGACGAAGTCGATCACCACCGGGCGGTCGTTGGTCGCGAGGGCGAGCTCGATCGCGGCGTCGACCTCGTCGGCCTTCTCGACCCGGATGCCGAGGGCACCGTAGGCGTCGGCCAGCTTCACGAAGTCCGGCACACGGCGCGAGGCGTGCCCCGTCTCGAGGTCGGTGAAGGAGTGCCGGCCGTCGTAGAACAGCGTCTGCCACTGCCGGACCATGCCGAGCGACGAGTTGTTGATGATCGCGACCTTGATCGGGATGTCGTTGATGACGCAGGTCGCGAGTTCCTGGTTCGTCATCTGGAAGCAGCCGTCGCCGTCGATCGCCCAGACCACGCGGTCCGGCTGTGCGACCTTCGCACCCATCGCCGCGGGGACCGAGTAGCCCATGGTGCCGGCACCACCGGAGTTGAGCCAGGCGTTGGGCCGCTCGTACTTGATGAACTGCGCGGACCACATCTGGTGCTGGCCGACACCGGAGGCGTAGACGGCCTCGGGACCGGAGAGCTCACCGATGCGCTTGATGATGCCCTGCGGCGCGAGCAGCCCGTCGGTCGGCTCGGCGTACCCGAGCGGGAAGTCGGTCTTGAGCTGGTGGAGCTTCGCCCACCACTCGTCGGTCGGCGCGCGGTCCTCGACGGCGATGCCGCCCCAGGCGTCGAGCAGGTCGACCAGGACCTCGCGGGCGTCACCGACGATCGGGACGTCGGCGAAGCGGATCTTCGAGATCTCGGCCGGGTCGATGTCCACGTGCACGACCTTGGCGTCCGGCGCGAACTCGTCGGCCTTGCCCGTCACGCGGTCGTCGAAGCGGGCACCGAGGGCGACGATGAGGTCGCTGTCCTGCAGCCCGAGCACCGCGGGCACCGTGCCGTGCATGCCGGGCATGCCGAGGTGCTGCGGGTGCGAGTCCGGGAACGCGCCGCGCGCCATCAGGGTCGTGACGACCGGCGCCCCGGTCGCCTCGGCGAAGCGGAGGAGCTCGGCGGTCGCGCGGGAGCGGATGACCCCGCCGCCGACGTAGAGCACCGGGCGCTTCGACTCGGACAGCAGCTGCGCGGCCGCGGTGATCTGCTTGCCGTGCGCCTTGGTCACCGGGCGGTAACCGGGCAGGTCGATCTTGGGCGGCCACACGTAGGGCGCCGACTTCTGCTGGGCGTCCTTCGTGATGTCCACCAGCACGGGGCCGGGCCGACCGGTCGTCGCGATGAGGTGTGCCGCGGCGAGGGTCGCCGGCACGTCGGCCGGGTCGGTGACCAGGAACGAGTGCTTCGTGATGGGCATCGTGATGCCGACGATGTCGGCTTCCTGGAACGCGTCGGTGCCCATCAGCGTCGAGAACACCTGACCGGTGATCGCGATGAACGGCACCGAGTCCATGTAGGCGTCGGCGATGGCCGTGACGAGGTTCGTCGCACCGGGGCCGGACGTCGCGATGGCGACCCCGACCTTGCCGGACGACGAGGCGTAGCCCTCGGCGGCGTGGCCGGCGCCCTGCTCGTGACGGACGAGGATGTGGCGGATCGTGGTCGACGCCATCAGCTCGTCGTAGAACGGGATGATCGCGCCGCCGGGCAGGCCGAAGACGTCGGTGATCCCGAGGTGCTCGAGCGTCCGGAGGACGGCTCCCGAGCCGGTGAGGATCTCCGGCGACCGGCGTGCACCGGCGGCCGCGGACAACGGAGTTGCTTCCGTGGGCATGAGTGGTCCTTGCCTGAGTGGTGGCGGTGGTGCGGGTGTCGGACGCTAGCCCGTGACCGCGCCCTGGGCGGCGGACTTCACGAGCTTGGCGTACTTCGCGAGGACTCCGCGGGTGTAGCGCGGGGGCAGCGGGGCCCAGCCGTCACGGCGGGCCTCCAGCTCGGCCGGGTCGACCAGTAGGTCGAGCGAGCGAGCCGCGATGTCGACACGGATGCGGTCGCCATCACGAACGAAAGCGACTGGACCTGCGTCCACTGCTTCCGGTGCGATGTGGCCGATGCACAGGCCGGTTGTGCCGCCTGAGAATCGACCGTCGGTCAAGAGTAGTACATCCTTGCCGAGGCCCGCGCCCTTGATGGCCGCGGTGATGGCGAGCATCTCGCGCATGCCCGGGCCGCCCTTGGGGCCCTCGTAGCGGATGACGACGACGTCGCCCTTCTCGATCTTGCCCTCGGTCAGGGCGTCCATCGCCGCGCGTTCGCGGTCGAACACGCGGGCGGGGCCCTCGAAGACGGAGGCGTCGAAGCCCGCGGTCTTCACCACGGCGCCCTCGGGGGCGAAGGAGCCCTGCAGGACGGTGAGGCCACCGGTCTCGTGGATCGGGTTGTCGAGCGTGCGGAAGACCTCGCCGTCGAGTGCCGGCGGGTCGATCTCGGCCAGGTTCTCGGCGACGGTCTTGCCCGTCACGGTCATGCAGTCGCCGTGCAGCAGGCCCGCGTCGAGCAGCGCCTTCATGATCACGGGGATGCCGCCGTTGCGGTCGACGTCGACCATGACGTACTTGCCGAAGGGCTTCATGTCGGCAAGGTGCGGGACCTTCGAACCGATGCGGTTGAAGTCGTCCAGCGACAGCTCGACCTCGGCCTCGTAGGCGATCGCGAGCAGGTGCAGGATGACGTTGGTGGAACCGCCGAGGGCCATCGCCACGGCGATCGCGTTCTCGAAGGCTTCCTTGGTGAGGATCTGGCGGGCGGTGATGCCGTGCTCGAGCATGTTCACCACGGCCTCGCCGGAGCGGTGCGCGTAGTAGTCGCGGCGACGGTCGGCGCTCGGCGGAGCGGCGGAGCCCGGCAGCGACATACCGAGCGCTTCGGCGACCGAAGCCATCGTGTTCGCCGTGTACATGCCACCGCATGCGCCCTCGCCCGGGACGATGGCGCACTCGATCTTCTTGAGCTCTTCTTCGCTCATGGTGCCGGCCTTGCAGGCACCGACGCCCTCGAAGGAGTCGATGATCGTGACTTCCTTCATCGTGCCGTCGGCCTGCTTCACGTAGCCCGGCATGACCGAACCCGCGTAGAGGAACACGCTCGCCAGGTCGAGTCGCGCGGCGGCCATCAGCATGCCGGGGAGCGACTTGTCGCAGCCGGCGAGCAGGACGGTGCCGTCGAGGCGCTCGGCGTTGACGACGGTCTCGACGCTGTCCGCGATGACCTCACGCGAGACGAGGGAGAAGTGCATGCCCTCGTGGCCCATCGAGATGCCGTCCGAGACGGAGATGGTGCCGAACTGCAGCGGGTAGCCGCCACCGGAGTGCACGCCCTCCTTCGCACCCTGTGCGAGGCGGTCGAGCGACAGGTTGCACGGCGTGATCTCGTTCCACGAGGACGCGATGCCGATCTGCGGCTTGCTCCAGTCCTCGTCTCCCATACCGACGGCCCGCAGCATGCCACGCGAGGTGGTTGCTTCGATCCCGTCGGTGACGACCCGGCTGCGCGGCTTGACGTCGATATCAGGCATGGGATGAGTCTAGGACGCTTTGGGATACCAGCCGTGCACCCCCGTGCTTTCTCATGCTCGGGGGCCGTGATCAGCGGGTTGCGCGCAGCCTCGCCAGCTGCTTCAGGACCCCGGTCAGGGCCGCCGGGTCGGCGATGCGGTAGCCGGCCCGGGTCTGGCCCGGCCCGACCTTCACCCCGACGTCGCCGTCGCCGAGCACGCGGAAGGCGTCCTCGTCGGTGACGTCGTCGCCGGCGAAGAACACCGCATCGGCACCGTGCAGCTCGCGGAGCCGGGCGATCGCGTCGCCCTTCGTGACGTGGCGCACCGCGAACTCGACGATGTCCTTGCCACCGCGCTCGAGCACCTCGGGGTCGGCCTCGTGCGCCGCACGGCTCGCCGCCGCGTTCGCCTCGGCCGCGACCTCGGCGGAGACACGGCGCGTGTGCACCCCGTGCCCGGCGGGCTTGTGCTCGATCACGACGCCCGGGAACCGTTCGCCGACCGCGTCGAGCGCCGCACCGATCCGTGCCACACGCTCGACCTCGTCGTCACTGAGCGCGGCCTCGTCGTGGCCGTCCACGCGCCACTCGACGCCGTGCGAGCCGACGAGCGCCATGTCCTCGGGTGCGTGGGTCACCGCGGCCAGGCTGCCGAGGGGACGCCCCGACACGAGCACCACCTCGGTGTCCTTCGCACGGTGCAGGGTCAGGACCGCGGCCCACGAACCGGGCAGCGCCCCGACCTGCGAGGGGTCGTCGGCGAAGGGGGCCAGCGTGCCGTCGAAGTCGAGGGCGACGATCAGTCGCGGCGCAGCCGCGAGCGTCTCGAGGGCCGCGTCGACGGCGGACTGGTCGGTGGTGGTCTCAGTCATCACGTGCCTCCCGGGTGTCCTCGGCAGCCCTGGCGGACTGGGCGTCCTGGTCGAAGATCGACATGTTGTCGGTCTGCGCCTCGCGGTGCTGTTCGCGCGGGTCGGCGGCGGACGGGTCGATCTGGGCGTTCCGCGGCGCGTGCCGGTCGAGGGCCTCGAGGAACGAGCGCGACCAGCGCGCCACGTCGTTGTCGCGGACGCGCTTGCGGAGCGCGCGCATGCGCGTCGACCGCTCGCGACGCGGCATCTGGATCGCGCGTTCGATCGAGTCCTTGAGCGCCCCGATGTCGTGTGGGTTGACGATCACGGCCTGCTTGAGCTCGTCGGCCGCACCGGCGAACTCGGACAGGATGAGCACCCCGTCGTTGTCGAAGCGGGCGGCGACGTACTCCTTCGCGACGAGGTTCATGCCGTCGCGCAGTGCGGTGACGAGCATGATGTCGGCGGCCAGGTACAGCGCCACCATCTCCTCGCGCGGGTAGCCGTGGTGCAGGTACGAGATCGGCTGGTGGCCGATGACGCCGAGGTCGCCGTTGATGCGGCCGACGCTCAGCTCGATCTCGTCACGGAGCGCCGCGTACGAGTCGACACGCTCGCGGCTCGGGCTCGCGACCTGGATGAGGGTTGCGTCCTCGACCGCGATGCGGCCGTCTTCCACCAGCTCGCCGAACGCCTTGATGCGGTGGCGGATCCCCTTGGTGTAGTCGAGCCGGTCGACGCCGAGCAGCACCGTCTTCGGGTTGCCGAGGCTCTCGCGGATCTCGCGCGCACGCTCCTGCACCTCGGGCTTGCGGGCGATCGCCTCGAAGCTCTCGGCGTCGATCGAGATCGGGAAGTGCCTGGCCTCGACGTGGCGGACCGTGATGCCCTTGCGGCTGCGCGGGGCTGCCGGGTCGTCCACCGGGACGTCGATCGTGGTGCCCTTGGTCGTGTAGCCCTTGATGTGGCGGACCGCTCGGAGGAAGTCGCTGGCGTCGTCGTGGCGCTGGAAGCCGATGACGTCGGCGCCGAGCAGCCCGTCGAGGATCTGCGCACGCCACGGCAGCTGCGCGTAGATGCCGACCGGCGGGAACGGGATGTGGTTGAAGAAGCCGATCGTCAGGTCGGGGCGCTTGGCGCGGAGCAGGGCCGGCACGAGCTGCAGCTGGTAGTCCTGCACCCAGACGATGCCGTCCTGCTCGACGATCTCGGCGATCTGCGCGGCGAAGCGCTCGTTCACGCGCTTGTACGCGTTCCACCAGTCGCGGTGGTAGCTCGGGTGCTCGATGACGTCGTGGTACAGCGGCCAGAGCGTGTCGTTGCTGAAGCCCTCGTAGTACTCCTCGACGTCGTCGTCGGAGAGCGGGACGGGGACGATGTGGATGCCCTCGTTGTCGAACGGTGCGACCTCGACCTCGGCCTGCCCCACCCAGCCGACCCAGGCTCCGTCGTTCGCGCGCATCACGGGTTCGAGGGCGGTGACGAGGCCACCCGGCGAGTGCCGCCAGCCCTCGTTGCCGTCCTGGTCGACGACGCGGTCCACCGGGAGTCGGTTGGAGGCGACGACGAACGAGTAGCGGGTCTGTTCGGTGCGGTCTGCAGGCATGGGGTGGTGTGATCTCCGTTCCGCCCGGCCGGGGCCGGGTGCGTCGGGTGCGTCGGTGCGTCGGGTGCGACGGCCGGCGTGGTGCGCCGGGTGGTCCGGCGTGCTGCGCCGGGTGCGCTGCCGAAGTTACCAGCGTGGGGACAGCGTATTCACGGCGGATCGGCGGTTCCGCTACGCTGCAGGCACGTGTCGGGGGGACACGGGTGCTGGAGTGCGGCGCCGGCCTCCCGGTCGGAGAGGACCCCCAGCCGTGAGCGAGAACCCGCCCAACCAGCCCGTCCCGCCGTCGCAGCCCGGTCCGGGCCAGCCCGGTCCGGGCCAGCCCGGTCCGGGCCAGCCCGGTGCCGGCCAGCCCGCCTGGAACGGCCAGCCCGCCTGGCAGCAGCAGCCTGGAGGCCCGCAGCAGTGGTCGGGTCAGCCCGCCCCCGCCGCGCAGCCGTCCGATGCGTTCGGTCGCTTCCTGCGGTCCGTGTCCGGTCGCGACTGGCTGGCGGCCGTGCTCGCCGCAGTCGGCGGCTGGGTCGCGGCGTACGTCGTCGCCGGGCTCTCGCTGCTCATCACCGTCGGACTGCTCGCGTCGGGCGGCAGCGGGTCGGCCGCTCCGTCCACCGGGTCCGGCACCGACCTCGGCGCGGGCTCGGCCCCCGACGTGGAGTCCCTGCTCTCCGGCGTGAGCGTCCTGCTCGGCGCGCCGGCGCAGCTCGTGGCCCTCGCCGACCTCGGCCGACTGCACCTGTCCGGGTCGATCGGGTTCCTCGGTTCCGGCTCGGGCTCGCTCGCCGTGGTGCCCGCGCTGGTGCTCGCCGCGCAGGTCGTCCTGGCCGTCGTGCTCACCCGCCGGATCCGCACGCGTGGCCTCGGCCGCACGCAGGTGCTCGTCACCGCGGTGGTCTCCGGCCTCGTCACCACCGTGCTCACGAACGTCGCCGCCGGCCTCTTCGCGATCCGGTTCCCGTCGGTGTCCGGTGCGGTCATCGAGCCGGTGCACGCCGTCGGCGCCGGCAGCATCATCGGCGCGTTCGTCATCGGGGCCCTGGCGGCACTCCTCGCCCGGCCCTCCGTCCTCGCCGGGCGCAACGTCTTCGCCGCCCGTCTGCTCGGCACGCTCCGGGTCGCCGCGTCGCAGCTCACGGTCCTCGTCGTGCTGGTCGCCCTCGTCGTCATCGTCGTCGCCCTGATCGCCCAGCCGTCCTACGGCTCCGCGTTGCCGCTCCTGCTCGGCAACGTCGCGATCGGACTGACCGCGCTCGGGTTCTTCGGTGGTGTGGGGACGTCCGGCTTCGGCTCCGCCAGCGACACCGCCTCGGTGTTCGGCGGAGCCGGCGGCTGGACCTGGCTCGTCGTGCTGTTCGTCGTCGTCACCTCGGTCGCGGCCGGGCTCGCCCTCGCCGTCCGCCGCAACGACCGGATCCGCACCACGCTCGACTGGGTCGTCACGCCGCTGGTGTGGTTCGCACTCGGTCTGCTCTGCTTCGTCCTCGGCACCGGAGTCGTCTCGTACCAGGTGAGCAGCACGAGCTCCGTCGACGGGTCGGGGTCGATCGGCATCGCGCCGTGGACGCCGATCGTCTTCGCCCTGTGGGGCGGCGCGATCGAGGTCGTCGCCCGGTACCTCGCCCCGGTGCTCCTGCCCCGCCTCGGCGGAGCCGTGGTGCTCCGGACGTCCCGCCTGGTCGGAGCGGACCCCCGCCCCGTCGTGCCGCCGGCGTTCCCGGCCGGGCCCGCTGCCGGCCAGGGTGCTCCCGTCGCCGGTCAGGGCGCTCCCGTCGCGCCCACCGCGACGGTCGACCCGGCCGCTCCCGTCGCGCCCGGCGCTCCCGTTGCACCCGGCGCGCCTGTCGCCGCGGACGCGCCGGCTGCCGCCGCGTGGAACACTCCCCCGGCCGCTGACCAGCACGTGCCGTACCCGCCGGCCGGGCCTGCCCAGGAGCCCGCGTACGGCGTGCAGTCGATCTCCGGCGCGCAGCCGGCTGCCGGGTCGCAGCCGCCCTACGGCGCGCTGCCCCCGTACGGCGCACAACCGGCCGACGGTTCGCAGCCGTTCATCGGCGGTGGTGCCCCCGCTCCCGCACCGATGTCCCCGCGGGCCAAGAAGATCCTGGTCCGTTCCCTCATCGCCGGTGGCGCCGTGATCGTCGTCGTCATCGCCGGTGCGGTCACGACGAGCGTCCTCCGCGCCAACGTCTGGGGTCCGGCACCGACCGTGAAGTCCTACGTGCAGGCCATCGCCAGCGGTGACGCCGACACCGCCGCCGACCTGAGCGAGATCCCCGACGACGCGGCGATGCTCGACTCGAAGGTGCTCGGGAGCGCGAAGGACCGCCCGTCGGACATCCGCGTCGGCCGGGTCGCCCGGACCGGTGACACCGCCATCGCCACCCTGAGCTACACCCAGGACGGCAAGAACCGCTCCGGCCAGGTGTCGCTGCGGCGCACGGGCACCTCGTTCCTGGTGAAGGACGAGTGGCGTGTCACCCAGCCGCTGGCCCAGCAGGTCACCCTGACGGCCTCGGACGTCCTCGAGGGCGCTCCGGTGACCGTCGGCGGCAAGGAGATCGGGGAGATCAGCGACGGCAAGTTCACGTCCCTCGCCTACCCCGGCACCTACCAGGTCTCGGTCGGCGGGACGAAGTACTTCACCGGCGGCACCGAGCAGGTCGCCGTGGGTGCGGTCACGTCGGGCTACGTCGACTTCGCGCCGAAGGCGACCAAGGCACTCGAGCAGGACGCCGAGCAGTACGTGACCGACCTCATCGACGACTGCGCCGAGAAGACCGAGCTCCGGGCCCTGAGCGGCTGCCCCTGGTACGGGCCCTACGACGCCGACGGCGGCGTGCAGTACGACGTCACGTCGATGCCCGAGCTGGAGGTCGAGGCGTCGCGCGCCGGCACCGTGATGGTGACGAGCACGAAGGACGGGAGCGTCTCGTACGGCTACACCTCGTACCTCGGCGACAAGAAGCGCGGCGAGGACTCGTTCAGTGTGAACCAGTACCTGAAGGTGCAGGACGGCAAGCTCGTCTCCGCCTACTGAGCAGGAGCCGACCGAGCGGCTCCGCAGCACCACGACGGCCGACCCGGATCTCCCGGGTCGGCCGTCTCAGTAGGCTGACGAGCATGGTCAGGACACGGGCGTGGTGCAAGGGCGACACGGTCGAGCGGGACTTCCCCGTCGACCGGATCTCCGACCTCGTCGCCGATCCGGACACCTTCGTCTGGATCGACTACACCGACCCGACGTCGGCCGACCTCGAGCAGATCGAGGAGGAGCTCGGCATCCACGCACTCGCGGTCGAGGACGCCGTCGAGCACGGACAGCGGCCGAAGCTCGACCGGTACCGGGACAGCCTGTTCCTGGTCGTCTACGACGTGGGCGGCACGGACGACGAGGGTGACCTGATCACGCACGAGGTCAAGGCCTTCGTCACCGAACGGGCGCTCGTCACCATCCACGGGTCCGAAGTCGACACCACCCCGATGGAACACCGGCTCACGGCGAACTCCGACATCGCCGAACACGGCGTGCCCTGGCTCGTCTGGGCGCTGCTCGACGCGGTCGTCGACCGTGCCACCGACACCGTCGAGGACCTCGAGCGGCAGATCGATGCGCTCGAGGACGACCTGTTCGAACCGGGCGACCCCCGCGAGCAGCAGATCCAGCGGCGGTCGTTCCGGCTCCGCAAGACCCTCGGGGTGCTCCGGCGGCTGGTCGTCCCGACGCGGGACAGCGTCGCCTCGTTGCTGCACGGTGACGCGGAGACGATCTCGAACGGCATCCGGCCGTACTTCCGCGACGTCGAGGACCACCTGGTCTCGATCGCCGACTCCGTCGAACAGCTCCGTGACGCCGTGTCGAGCGTGCTCGACACGACCCTGAACCTGGCGTCGAACCGGCAGAACACCGTCATGAAGAAGGTCACGAGCTGGGCGGCGATCATCGCGATCCCGACCGGTGTGACGAGCTTCTTCGGGCAGAACGTGGAGTTCCCGGGCGAGGGCGCCTGGAGTGGTCTCTGGGCCTCGCTCGCGATCATCACCGCGTCGTCGCTCGTGCTCTACCGCGTCTTCAAGACCCGCGACTGGCTCTGACCGCGCACGGCACCGGCACCGGCTCGGCACCGGGCTCCGCCGACGTCAGAGCGCGAGCGCCAGGACCCCGGCGACGACGGTGAGCGGCGCGACGACGCACCCGAGCGCCATGTACCGGCCCCAGGACAGGTGCACACCCTCGGCCGACAGCCGTGCGTGCCACAGCAGCGTCGCGAGCGAGGCCCACGGCGTGATGAGGCAGCCGGCGTTGACGCCGACGAGCAGCGCCGCGTACCGGACGGCCTCGTGCCCGGCGGCCGGTTCGAGCACCAGGTACGCCGGCAGGTTGTCGATGCCGTTCGCTGCGACCGCGCCCGCCCCTCCGAGCAGCAGCAGTGGGCCGGTCCCGGTGCCGCCCTGCAGCGCGTGCACGATCGGGTCGGTGATGCCCGTCGTGTGCAGCGCCTCGACCACCACGAAGAGCCCGGCGGCGAACAGCAGGGTCGACCACGGCACGCGGGACACCCGGAGTTCGGACGGTGACCGGAACGCCGCGACCACGACGAGCACCACGGCGGCCAGGACCGCGGCGATCCACACGGTCACCCCGGCCGTCAGGGCGACGACGAGCGCGACGAGCACCGCGGAGGCAGCCCAGAAGAACACCGGGTCCTTCGGCGTGCGGACGGACACCGGCGAGTAGCGGCCGAACAGCTTGCCGCGGAACACCACGAGCAGGACGACGCACGGCACGACCACCCCGGCGACCGCGGGCCAGGCCATCAGCCCGGCGAACGGCAGCGGGCCGCCGAGCCCCATCCGGTCGACGGCGAGCAGGTTCGTCAGGTTCGACACCGGCAGCAGCATCGAGGCCGTGTTCGCGAGCCAGACCGTGGTCAGGGCGAACGGCATCGGGGGCAGTCCCACACGCCGTGCGAGCGAGATCACGATGGGGGTGAGGAGCACCGCGGTGGTGTCGATCGACAGGAAGACGGTGCAGAGCACGGCGAGCACGACGACCGCGCCCCAGAGGCCGATGGTGCGTCCGCCACCGACCCGGGCGGCGACGTCGGCGAGGCGGTCGAACACCCCGGCGTCCGCGGCGAGCTCGGCGACGACGGTCAGCCCGAGCACGAACCCGAGGACAGGCAGGACCCGGTCGGCGAGCACGGCGAGGTCGTCGAGGGGCAGCAGCCCGAACACGACGCAGACCGCGCCGACCACGAGCAGGGCCGCTCCGATGACCGCTTGACGCACGAACACTCCTCCGGCAGACACCGCGGCAGGGTGACCGGCGGGGCTCCAATGTACGGGCCGGTAGCGTTGTCAGCACGACGACAGGAGGCCTCTGTGCGCAAGTTCATGTTCAACGGTGCGGTGTGGAGTTCGCTCATCAGCGGCTACAGCGTGCTGCAGACCACCCGCCAGGGACCGCGTGACTGGCGGCTCGCGCTGACCTGGGTCGCGTGGCTCGCCACGACGATCGTGGCGATCGGCACGGTCGTCGAGGACGACCGCGCGGTCAAGGCGCGCCAGTAAGTCCAGACGCGGCAGGCGGTTGCAGACGCGACCGGCCTGACGGACGGGAGGCACGGTGCCAGCTGGCACCGTGCCTCCCGTCCGTCGTCCGTCCCGTGCACGGCACGCGGTCACGTCACCGGGTCAACGCTCGGACTCCGGGATGCCGGACGTCTGGATCGGCCCGGTGAAGAGCGCGCCGCGCTCGTCGTCACCGAACAGCTGCGAGTCCCCCTCTGCCGGGCGTCCGCGGCGGCGCGGTGCCGCCGCACCCGGCTCGGTGAGCTGCACCCGCTGGACCGGCAGGGCGTCCGGGTGGGTGCGCTGGATCCACTCGACCATCTCCTCGCGGACGTAGCAGCGGAGGTCGAACAGGCCTCCGGCGTCGGGTGCCGTCACGAGGATGCGGACCCGGACCAGTCCCCCGACGGCGTCCGTGACCTGGAGCACCTTGACCCGGTGGTCCCAGATCGTCGAGGTGTCGAGGATCCGGTCGAGCTCCGCCCGCATGTCGGCCGGGCTCACCCGCCAGTCGAGGTCGAACTCGACGGCACCGAGCAGTTCGCTGCCGGTCCGGGTCCAGTTCTCGAACGGCGTGCTCGTGAAGTACGTCGACGGCAGCACGAACCGACGGTCGTCCCACAGGTGCACGACGACGTAGGTCAGCGTGATCTCCTCGATCCGTCCCCACTGCTGCTCGACCACGACGACGTCGTCGACGCGGATCGACCCGGAGAACGCCAGCTGCATGCCGGCGAACACGTTGCCGAGCGTGGACTGCGCGGCGAGGCCCGCGACCACGGAGATGAGGCCGGCGCTGGCGAGCACGCTCGCGCCCGCGGCCTCGACCCCGTCGAAGGTCAGCAGGATCGCGCCGACCGCGATGATGACGAGCACGGCGACGGTGAGCCGCCGGATGATGAGCACCTGGGTGCGGATGCGACGCGCCTGCCGGTTGTCGGGCACGTCGATGCGGAAGCGGTGCAGCCCGAGGTCCTCGAGGAAGATCGCGACCTGGCACGCGAGCCAGCAACCGGTCGCGATCGTGACGATCAGGAAGGCGTGCGCGACCTCGTCACGCCACGGGTAGTCGTCGGGGTTCCGCGGGATGCTCGACGTGAACGCGATCCAGAGCAGGACCACCAGCAGCACGGTGCGGAAGGGGTGCTTCGTCCGTCGCGAGAGCACGCCGGCCCAGCGTTCCCGGCGCGCGATCGCCCGGAGGACCAGGTGCAGGACGAGGGCGACGACGGCGGTGACGAGCAGGGCGAACCCGATCGCGACGAGGAGTCGGAGGAGGATGTCCATCCCTCCATGCAAGCAACGGACGACGGTCGTCGTTCAGGTTCGGGCCGCCGTCGGCTGTGCGGACGTTCAGTCACCGCGGTTCGACCGAACCGGGTTTTGCGTGACGCCCCGGTCCGGTGCGCATGTAGGTTCTCTCGCATGACAGCGCAGAACGACACGGGTGGCAACCGAGCGCCGGCGAACGACTTCTCGCACGAGCAGGAGGGCTACCAGCACGGTCTGAAGCCCCGGCAACTGCAGATGATCGCGATCGGCGGCGCGATCGGCACCGGCCTCTTCCTCGGTGCCGGTGGACGCCTGCACACCGCGGGCCCCGCGCTCGCGCTGACCTACCTGATCGCCGGGATCTTCGCTTTCTTCATCCTGCGGGCACTGGGCGAGCTGGTGCTGCACCGCCCGTCCTCGGGGTCGTTCATCTCGTACGCCCGCGAGTTCTACGGCGAGAAGTTCGCGTACGCCGCCGGCTGGATGTACTTCCTGAACTGGGCGATGACCTCGATCGTCGACACCACCGCGGTCGCGATCTACCTGCAGTACTGGTCGGCCTTCACCGCGGCGCCGCAGTGGCTGCTGGCGCTGATCGCCCTGATCGTCGTCCTCGCGGCGAACATGGTCGCCGTGAAGGTGTTCGGCGAGCTCGAGTTCTGGTTCGCCCTGATCAAGGTCGCCGCGCTCGTGGCGTTCCTCGTCGTCGCGATCATCTGGCTCGTCTTCGCGTTCCCGGTCGAGGCCGGTGGCGAGGCCGTGCGCACCGGCTTCTCGATCTGGGGCGACAACGGCGGGCTGTTCCCGAACGGGCTGCTCCCCGCGGTCATCGTGATCCAGGGTGTCGTCTTCGCCTACGCCGCGATCGAGCTCGTCGGCACGGCATCTGGTGAGACGCAGAACGCCGAGAAGGTCATCCCGCGCGCGATCAACTCCGTCGTCTTCCGCATCGCGGTCTTCTACGTCGGGTCGATCGTCCTGCTCTCCCTGCTGCTGCCGTACACGGCCTACAAGGAGGGCGAGAGCCCCTTCGTGACGTTCTTCTCGTCGCTCGGCAACCCGCACGTCGGCGCGATCGTCGGCGGCATCATGAACTTCGTCGTGCTCACCGCCGCCCTGTCGTCGCTGAACGCCGGCCTGTACTCCACCGGACGCGCGCTCCACTCGATGGGCATGAACGGTTCGGCGCCGAAGTGGACCACGAAGATGTCGAAGGGCGGCGTCCCCTACGCCGGCATCCTGCTCACGGCGGCCTTCACCGTCGCGGGCGTCGTGCTGAACTACTTCGTCCCGAAGCAGGCGTTCGAGATCGCGCTGAACATCGCCAGCCTCGGCATCATCACCGCGTGGGGCACGATCATCCTGTGCCAGATGCGGCTGCGCCAGTGGGCCAAGCAGGGGCTCGCGAAGGAACCCTCGTTCAAGCTGCCCGGTGCTCCGGTCACCGCCTGGCTGACCCTGGCGTTCCTCGCCTCGGTCATCGTCCTGATGGCGATCGACTACCCCGTCGGCACGTACACCATCGCGTCCCTCGTCATCATCATCCCGCTGCTCGTCGTCGGCTGGTTCCTGCAGCGTGACCGCATCCTGCGCATCGCCGCCCTGCGCGAGGGCGTCACCGGCCCCTACCCGATCGGCGTCCGCGACCCCGCCGCCTCGGTGCGACGCGACGGCGACGGGAGCTAACGCTCCGCTTGTCCCCGGAACGCAAGGCCCCAGCGCCGAACACGAGCGGTCCGGCACCCGTCGCTACCATCAGCGGGTGCCGGACCGCTCTCCTTCTCCCACCCTCGACCTGCAGCTCAGCTGGCGAGGTGCCTACGGACGCCTCCGGGTGTTCGCGGATCGTCTCGAGGCCGAGACCGACTACCAGCGCGAGACCCGCACCGTGGTGCCGATGGACGCGGTGCAGGGGTGGCGCCTCGGACCGTGCGACGAGGACGCCGTCTGCGTGGAGTTCCTCGCCGGACAGGACACCTACCGGGTGCTGCTCGACACCACGGACGAGCAGCTCGCTGCGCTGGCGATCCGGAAGGTGCTCGGACCGCCGCTGGAGTCCTGAGGACGCCGGTGCCGGGGCCCGCAGCCCCGTTGCCCGGGGCCCCGTTGCCCGGGTGCCCGGATGCCCGGCTCAGTCGTCGGTGTCGACGCGGTCGGTGACGACGTCCCCCGAGCCGGCGTCGATGCGCACGCTGTGCTTGGTGCCGGACGAGTCGAGCACGTCGCCCTCCCAGACGACCGTGCCGACGTGGTCGTCGAGTCCGAGCTCGGTCACGGTCCCCGCGTGCAGGTCCTGGAAGGCGTCGACGGCCTGCTTGACGCTCAGGTCGGCGGCGGCGACCAAGCGCTCGTGCTCGCCCTTGTCGTCCGCGTCGGCGGCCTCGGTCTGCGGGGTGCCGGCGACCGAGGTGCCGTCGGCGTTCGTGTGCACCTCGTGCTCGGTGCCGTCCTTGGTCACGACGAGGACCTCGTAGGCGGAGGCGCCCTGCTCCTGCTCGACCGAGATGACGGTGCCCGAGCCGACCTCACCGCGTGCGGTGGCGACGGCGGCGAGCAGGGCCTTGTTCGAGCCGGAGGACGCCGAGCCGGACGATGACGAGCCGGTGCCGGTACCGGTGCCGGCCGGGTCCGTGGCCGACGAGCCGACCGAGCCGGAGCCGGCCGAGCCGGTGTCGTCGTCGGAGTCGTCGCTGGCGCAGCCGGTGAGTGCGAGCGCCGCGACGATCGGCAGGGCGGCGAACGCGGCGATGCGGCGGGCGGAGGGCTTCTGGTACTGGGTACGGGAGTTCATGTGGACGAGCATCGCGTCGGGGTGCTGAAGCAGCCCTGAAGCCGCCTGTTCAGCCGCCGAGTGCGATGCGGACGACGAACCGTGCGCCACCGAGCGGGGACGCGACCACCGTCGTCTCGCCGCCGTGGGCCCGCACGGCGTCGCGGACGATGGCGAGGCCGAGCCCCGCGCCGCCGGCGTCCCGGCTGCGGGCCTCGTCGAGACGGACGAACCGTTCGAAGACCCGCTCGCGCTCGTCCTCGGGGACGCCGGTGCCGTCGTCGTCGACCGTGAGCACCGCGGACCCGTCGTGCTCGGTGAGCGACACGGCAACGCGTGTGCTCGCGTGCCGGACGGCGTTGTCGACGAGGTTCCGGACCACCCCAGCCAACACGCGCTCGTCGCCGAGGACCCGCGCTGCCGAGATCGCCGAGCCGTCCACCCGCACCACCGGCGCGTCGCCGTGCCGCTCGGGCGCGACACCCGCCGTCGACCGTGCCCGCGCGCGGGCCACCGCGTCGAGCGCGAGGTCGTCGAGGTCGACGGGGCGCCGCGTGCGGATCCCGCCCTCGTCGAGGCGGGAGAGCTCGAGCAGCCCGGTGACTAGGTCCTGCAGGCGCACCGCCTCGGACCGCACGACGTCGGCGAGGTCCGCCACCTCGGTCCGTTCCGGGTGCGCGACGGCGACCTCGGCGTGCTGCCGGATCGACGCGATCGGCGACCGGAGTTCGTGGGAGGCATCGGACACGAAGCGCCGCTGGCTCTCGGCGGACCGTTCGAGGCGGTCGAGCATGGCGTTCATGGTGCTCGCGAGCCGGGCGACCTCGTCGCCGGTGTCCGGGACCTCCACCCGGGCGTCGGGACGGGCCGCCCGGATCGTCTCGACCTCGGTGCGCATCCGTTCCACCGGCCGCAGCGAGCGCCCGGTGACGGCCCAGGTGACCGCGACCAGCAGGAGCACCAGCACGGGCACCCCCACGGCGAGGAGCACGACGGCGGTGCCGACCGCGGTGTCGGCCTGGTCGAGCGTGGCGCCGTAGACGAGCGTCGCCTCGCCGCCGCCGGGCAGGTCCACGTCGTCCGCCACGAGCAGCCAGCGTTCGCCGTCGTGCGTCCACCGGGACTCGTCGGCGGTCGGGAGGGCGTCCCCGTCGGCGTCCTCGCCGTGTGCGAGCACCGCACCGCCGTCGCCGATCACCTGCACCAGGACGTCCTCGTAGCCGGTCACCGCGGCCGCACCGTCCGCCTCGACCCGGGAGGACACCTGCTCGAGACCCGCCTCGGCGGAGGTCCGCACGCCGTCGAGCAGCACGAGCCGCAGCACGACGACGAAGGCGACGGCACCGATGACCAGGGCCGCGAGGACGACGGCACCGGCGCCGAGCGTGGTGCGGGCCCGGACCGACCGGGCGCGCCGTGGCCTGCTTCGTGCGGCTCCGCTCGCACCGGGCTTCGGCCGCTCAGCCACCGTCGGCCGCCAAGCGGTACCCGGCGCCCCGGACCGTCTCGATCGCGGCACGCCCGAACGGTCGGTCGAGCTTCCGGCGGAGGTGCCCGACGTACACCTCGACGATGTTCGGGTCGCCCTCGAAGTCGACGTCCCAGACGTTCTCGATGACGTCGCGCTTCGACCGGACCTGTCCCGGGTGCCGTGCGAGGTACTCGAGCACGGCGAACTCGCGGCTGGTCAGCTCGACAGGGGTGTCGCCGCGGACCACGGTGCGCGCCGCGGGGTCGACCACCAGGTCGCCGAGCGTCAGCACGGTGGGGCGCTCACGGGCACCCCGTCGGACGAGCGCCCGCAACCGTGCGACGAGCACCGGGTGCGAGAACGGCTTGGTGACGTAGTCGTCGGCCCCCGCGTCGAGCGCCTCGACCTGGTCCCACTCGCCGTCCTTGGCCGTCAGCATGAGCACGGGGGTCCAGTCGCCGTCGGCGCGGAGCTGCGCGCACACGGCCCAGCCGCTCAGGCCGGGCATCATCAGGTCGAGCACGATCGCGTCGTAGCGGAACTCACGCGCGTGCCACAGACCGTCCACGCCGTCGTTCGCGACGTCGACCGCCCACCCCTCGGCCTCGAGGCCGCGGCGCACGCCGTCGGCGAGCCGGACCTCGTCGTCGACCACCAGCACACGCATGGGGTCGATCCTGCCGTGCCCCGCTGAAGCAGGGCTGAAGCGGCGTGCTCAGACCAGCAGCAGGATCCCGGCGATCACGGACGCGACGGCGATGGCGAGCGCGATGAGCAGGAGCACGAGGTGCACCGTGTAGAACGTCGTCGGCTTGCCTGCGGCGTCGCGGGCACGGGAGTCCTTCGCGACACGCTGGAAGAAGCGCGGCCAGGTGACGACGTTGAAGACGGCGCCGATGAACAGGACGACTGCGGCGAAGACGAGCACGGGACGATCCTAGTGAACGTTCGCGGCGACGATGCCGGTACGGCGACGCCGGGCGGGTGGTGCTCGGCCGCCCCCAACGCGGCCGAGTCCCGACCCGGCAGGCCACAGGATCTGTAGCACTTGCTACAGACTGTACACGGCCTGTCCGGCAGCGTCGAGGGACTACGCCGTCTCGAGCGCGGCCTCGGCGTCGGCGAGGGCGGCACGCTCGGCGTCGGTCAGGGACGCCCGTGCTCCCCGGACGCCGTCGTTGATCTCGACGATGCGGCGGCTGAGCCGGGTCGCGGGGTCGTCGGTCGGCGGGTAGGCGTTGTCCACGCCGATCCGTTCGTGCAGCGGCGCCAGGCGGCGGAGCGCATCGTCCACACGGCGGGCACGGCGGCGGCGGGAGATCCGGTGCCCGACGACGAGCAGGAGCATGCCGGACGCCACGCACAGCACGGCCCCCGGCGTGGTGATGTCGTAGGGCAGCGAGAGCGCGTGCGTGACGTCCAAGTCGCCGGCGACGTGGGCGACGTCCATCACGACGACCACGACCATGCGGACGACCCCGAGCACCCCGCCGAGGACCAGGACCCACAGCCCCACCAGGTCGGTGGTCGTCCGGGCTTCGCGCAGCCGGAGCACGCAGATGAACCCCGTCGCGCCGAGGGCCACTCCGAGGTACACGGTCTGCGCGATCGAGTAGACCGTGGCAGCCGGGTGCGAGCCGGCGTCGAGCATGAAGGTCGTCGTCGTCGCGGGCTTGTCGAGCACGGTGAACGCGACGACGACGACCACGACGACCACGGCGAACGACACCACGACCGCGTTCCGGAGCCAGGGCCGCGCCGCGCCGACCGCCTTCGCCACGCCCCACAGCAGCGTGCTCGTGCCGGCCACCATGAGGCAGTCGCTGATGACGGTGACGACGTTGAACCCGCCGAGCAGGGGGTCGAGCCACCGGTACAGCGGGTCGACGTTCGTCACGATGGTGGCGGCGAAGAGCAGGAACGTGAACGCCAGGGTGCGGTCCTGCCCGCGTTGCAGGACCAACAGCACGATCGTCCCGACGATGAGCAGCACCGCCTGGACGACGGCGATGATCACCCGAAGACCCCGCGGAAGGCGCTCGGGCGGCCGCGGTGCTGGCGGATCACGGTGGCCAGGCGGTCGGCGAAGACCTCGGCCTCGTGCTCGTAGGTGTTCGAGAACAGCCCACGGGCGAGTGCCCGCTCGACCTTGTACTCGGGCAGGTCGGGGATGACGTCACGGATGTAGGCGCTCTGCGGGGCGTGTTCCTGGTGCCGGTGCAGGACGTGCCCGAGCTCGTGCCCGATCACGAACGACCGGAACGTCGGCGAGGTCGTCGGCGAGATCATCACGAGGTGCGCGTGCTCGAGGGTTGCCACGAAGCCGCACACGGGTTCGGCGGCGAGGAACGACTCCTCGCGCACCACGATCGGCTTGCCGACGACGTCAGCGGCGGCGGCGACGGCCTGGTCGACGTCCGACCACCCCTCGGCTGCACCACGAGCCCAGAACGCCTCGACGAGGGCGTCGGTCATGCGACGCTCCCCCGCTGCGATTCCTCCTCGAGCACCTCGGCGATGCGCCGCAGCGCGTCGGGTGAGAGCTCACCGGGGAAGGTCCGGGCCGCGAAGCCGCTCACGCGGGCGGACCGCAGGGACCGGACGAGGGCGAGCTGGGCACCGATCCGTTCCGGCACCTCGCTGTCCTCGAGCAGGAAGCGTTCGTCGACCTCGAAGTACCCGGCCAGCAGGCGCAGGAGCTCGGTGTCGCGGTTGCGGCGGCCGTCGCCGGAGAGCATGTAGGTCCACTTCGCCCGCGACAGCGACCCGCCGTGCGCCGCGACGTACTCCTCGATCGAGGAGAACGGCACCGGAGCACCACGCTGCGACTCCTCGAAGTCGAGGAGCAGGTTGAGGCGGCGCGCGAGCTCGGCGGCGTCGAGCGCCCCGCCCTTCAGATCACCCGTGTCCATCTCGGACTCCTCCCCAGCCGTGTCCGCGCGACCTGTGGGTCCGGCGCGTGGACGCCATGCTAGCGCGGGTGCCCCGCACGCGCGCCGCTACCCTCGTGGGCATGCCCCGCCGCTTCCCCGCCACCGTCGCGGCACCGGTCGAGCACGAGATCGTCATCACGAAGTCGCGGTTCATCACGACCGTGGCACCGGTCTCCGGGGTCGAGGACGCCGACCGCGTGATCGCCGAGGTCCGCCGTCGGTACTGGGACGCCCGGCACAACTGCACGGCGATGGTCACCGGCGTGCTCGGCGACCAGGCCCGTTCCTCGGACGACGGGGAGCCCTCCGGCACCGCGGGCGTCCCGATGCTCGAGGTCCTGCGACGCCGCGGGCTGACCGACGTCGTCGCGGTCGTCACGCGGTACTTCGGCGGGGTCAAGCTCGGTGCCGGCGGACTGGTCCGGGCCTACTCGACCTCGGTGTCCGAGGCGCTCGACACGGCGGTCGTCGTCCGTCGCGAGGCTCTGACGCAGGTGCGCTTCGACGTCGACCACGCCGACGCCGGGCGGCTCGACAACGTGCTGCGCGACTGGGTCCGACACCACCACGCGACGCTCGGCCCGACCGAGTACGGGCAGGCGGCGACCTTCGAGGTGTGGGTCCCCCACGAGGCGCTCGGCGCCCTGTCGGCCGACCTCGCCGCCGCGTCGGCCGGTTCGCTCGAACCCGTCATCGGCGAGGAGCGGATCGTCGACGTCCGCGCCGACTGAATTCGCAGTTCCTGCACACCTCGGGCGTGTCTCCGCATCGGCGCAGAAACCTGCCGCAAACGCACGAACGCCCCGACTCGATGAGCCGGGGCGTTCGTCCTGCGGTGCACCCCCTCGGACTTGAACCGAGAACCCACTGATTAAGAGTCAGTTGCTCTGCCAATTGAGCTAGAGGTGCATGTTCCGGCTTCCGTGCCGCAACGGGAATCAACAATAGCATGGGTTTCGCGCGCCCACGACCACTCGCGGGCGCACGACGCGAACAGGAGCACCATGACCGACCGTCTCGTCCCCGGCGACACCGCCCCCGACTTCACGCTGCCCGACCAGGACGGCGTCGAGCACTCCCTCGCCGCCCTCCGTGGCAAGAAGGTCATCGTGTACTTCTACCCGGCGGCGTCCACCCCGGGCTGCACCACCGAGGCCTGCGACTTCCGCGACAACATGTCCTCGCTGCAGGCCGCCGGCTACGAGGTCCTCGGCGTCTCGAAGGACGAGCAGGCGAAGCTCAAGACGTTCCAGCATGAGCAGGCACTGACCTTCCCGCTGCTGAGCGACCCCGACCTCGCCGTGCACAAGGCCTACGCGGCCTGGGGCGAGAAGAACAACTACGGCAAGATCGTCACCGGCACGATCCGGTCCACGATCGTGGTCGACGAGGACGGCGCCGTCCAGCTGCCGCTCTACAACGTCAAGGCCACCGGGCACGTGGCGAGCCTGCGGAAGAAGCTCGGCCTGGTCTGAGGGCTGGCCGCGCACTGGAGGCCCGGTGCCGGTTCCGAGAACCGGCACCGGGCCTCCAGTGCGTGGCGGACCAGACCGTCTACTCGGCCGGACGCGCGAGCGCGGCCGTCACCGACCGCGACAGCACCAGCGTGATGCCGAGCAGGGCCGGGACGAGCAGCACCCAGCCGACCGCGGCGACCCGGAAGACGCCCTGGAACGCCCCGATCGCGATGGCGCCCTGCAGGACCTGCCAGACGATGATGCCGGAGCGCACCCACGCCCGGCCCTGCCACAGGCCGTTCAGCAGCGCGCCGAGCCAGAGCGCAGCGATGGCGACGAGGACGGTGAGGGCGATGCCGGACGCGATGCTCGTGGCCGGGGCGACGACCAGTTCGACGACCAGGACGACGGTCACGACCACCAGCGCGAGGAACTCGAGGCCGACCACGGCGAGCAGCCCCAGCATCGCCGGCGACCGGCGCGCGACGGGTGCGGAGGGTTCGGTGTCGTTCGGGGTGTCGTCGTGCACAGTGATCCTCCAGCATCGGAACCCTTGATTTGGCCCTACCAGTATGGAACGATATTGGAGGTCGTTTGGACGGCACGATGTGGTGTGCGTCTCCCGTGGTTCATCGCTCCTCCCCCGAGCGTCTCGCGGGCGTCAGACACGCTTCCTGCGGACTCCTCCCCACAGTTGTCCCCTCCATGCCGCATGCATGGTCAGCGGTCCGATCCCCCGAGCCACGGCCCCGGCCTGCCGTTCGAGCATCGACATCAAGGAGCACCACACATGGACTGGCGTGACAAGGCTGCCTGCCTCACCGCAGACCCCGAGCTCTTCTTCCCCGTCGGGAACACCGGGCCCGCCGTCGACCAGATCGAGAAGGCCAAGTCGGTCTGTGCGCGTTGCACGGTCACCGAGATGTGCCTGCAGTACGCACTCGAGAACAACCAGGACTCGGGTGTCTGGGGTGGTCTCAGCGAGGACGAGCGTCGTGCGCTGAAGCGTCGCGCCGCCCGCGCTCGCCGCGCGTCCTGACCCCGGTCGTCTGACACCACGACGCCCGTCGTCCCCTCGGGGGCGGCGGGCGTCGTCGTGCGCGCGGTGCGGGTTCTGCAAAACACCGGTGTTCACGCGTCGAACACCGGAACGCGGGTGTTCGACCGGCGAACACCGGTGTTTTGCGATCTCGAACCGCCGGGCGGCGTCAGGCGGCGGGGGCGGTCAACCAGCGGAACGGGATGGTGATCGTCACCTCGGTGCCGCTGCCGGTCAGGGTGTGCCAGTCGATGGTGCCGCCGAGCTCGCCCTGGATGAGCGTGCGGACGATCTGCGTGCCGAGGCCCGAGCCGACCTTGCCCTCGGGGAGCCCGACGCCGTTGTCGCGGACCTCGATCTCCAGGTGGTCGTCGAAGCGGCGGGCGACGATCTCGACCTCGCCGTCACGGCCGTCCAGCCCGTGCTCGACGGCGTTCGTCACGAGCTCGGTGAGTCCGAGGGCGAGGGGCGTCGCGGCCTCCGACGGCAGCACCCCGAACTCGCCGGTCTTCTTCGGGTGCACGGTGGTGTTGTGCGACGCAGCGACCTCGGTCACGAGCTTGAGCACCGAGTCGAACACCTCGTCGAAGTCCACGGTCTGGCTGAGGCCGCTCGACAGGGTGTCGTGCACGACGGCGATGGCGGCGACGCGACGCATGGCGTTCTGCAGCGAGGTCCGAGCTTCGTCCGAGTGCGTGCGACGCGCCTGGATCCGCAGCAGGGACGCCACCGTCTGCAGGTTGTTCTTCACGCGGTGGTGGATCTCGCGGATCGTGGCGTCCTTGGTGATGAGCTCGCGCTCCTGGTGCCGCAGCTCGGACACGTCGCGGCAGAGCACGATGGCACCGATGCGCTCACCGTGGTCGCGGAGCGGGATCGAGCGGAGCGACACCGTGACGCCCTTCGACTCGATGTCCGCCCGCCACGGTGCGCGGCCGGTGACGACGAGCGGCAGGGACTCGTCGACGTCGAGCTGGGCGCCGATGAGCTCGGTGGTGACCTCGGCGAGGGACTTCCGCTCGAGCTCGCCCTCGAAGCCCATCCGGTTGAACGCGCTCAGGCCGTTCGGGCTCGCGAACGTGACGATGCCGGCGGTGTCGAGGCGCAGCAGGCCGTCGCTGGCACGGGGCGCACCACGACGGGGGCCCGCCGGTGCACCGAGGTCGGGGAAGTCACCGGTGGCGATCATGCCGAACAGGTCGTTCGCGCTCGCGGTGAAGTTGAGTTCCTGACGGCTCGGGGTCCGCATCTCGTCCTGGTTGGAGTGCCGGGTGACGACGGCGATCGGTCGCTCGGTGGTCTCGGCACTCTTCGCGCTCAGGCGGCGGAGCACCGGGATCGCGCGGACACGGGTCGGGGTGTCCTCGTACCAGTCCGGTTCGGCGGAGTCGACGACCCGGGACCCGGCGAAGCTCTCGGTCACCTGGCCGCGCCACTCCTCGCGGATCTCCTGGCCGACGATGTCCCGGTAGAACAGCGTCGCCGCGGAGCTCGGCCGGGCGTGGGCGACGGCCACGAACGAGCCGTCCTCGGCGGTCGGGACCCAGAGCACCATGTCGGCGAAGGACAGGTCGGCGAGGAGCTGCCAGTCCCCCACGAGCAGGTGGAGCCACTCCACGTCTGCTTCCGAGGAACGGCCTTGCGCGAGGACGAGGTCACTGAGGGTCGACACCCAGCCAGTCTAGGTCCGCTGCCTTGTGGAGAACGTCGCCCTCTCCACAGGGTAGACCGGTGTGTATTTCGTATGTCGCACGCCCCATACGCTCGCTCCAACGACGGAAGGGGCAGGGGTGGCAGAGCAGGCACGCCGCATCGATCACGAGACGACGACGGCGCACCCACCGCCGCTGCGGATCGTCGAACCGGCGCCGGAGCCCGCCACGGTGACCGGTCTCCCGGACCCGGCGACGACCGCACGAGCGCTCGGGCTCTGCGTCGCGGAGGTGCTCACCGGGGCGCGGGAGGTCGACAGCATCGCCCGCTGGATCAGCGACGACGTGCAGCGGCACCTGCAGCAGCGGGCCGCGGTGGCAGCGCACGCCCGAGGCTCCGGTCGGCGGGCACGCGGGCGCCCGGTGCTCCGGGTCGGCAGCGTGCTCGTCTGCCGCCCCGCGGCGGGCGTCGCCGAGGCGACGGTGGTCGTGCACGCGCGCAGCCACGCGCGGGCGGTCGCCATGCGGCTCGAAGAGCGACACGGACGGTGGCAGGCGACCGCGATCGGGGTCCTGTAGCCGGATCGCGGACGGACGGGAGGCCCGGTGCCAGCTGGCACCGGGCCTCCCGTCCGTCGTTGGTCACGCTCGGTGAGCAGGAATGGTCGGGTCCCGATGTGGGACCCGACCATTCCTGCTCACGATGCGCTCGCGCGCGGACGCTAGTTCTTCTTGGCCGCCTGGCGACGCTCGGCGCGGTTGCTCGCCGCGGCCTGACCGGAGGCGGTGGCCGCGTTGCCGAACGCGGAGCCCTGCTCCGGCTCGGCGACCGCTTCGGCCTCAGCCTCGGCCTGGGCGCGCTTCGCACGAGCGGTCGCGGCCTGCTCGAGGCGACCCTTCTCGTCGCGGACCTCGACCTCGCCGTCGATCGACGGTGCCGAGTACTCGAGGCCGGAGACCTCGTCCTCGCCGAGGCCCTTGGCCTCGATCACCGCGTTCTCGCCGTCGGACTGCACCTGGACCTCGAGGTTGAAGAGGTAGCCCACGGACTCTTCGCGGATCTGCCCCATCATCGTCTGGAACAGGGCGTAGCCCTCGCGCTGGTACTCGACCAGCGGGTCGCGCTGCGCCATCGCGCGGAGGCCGATGCCGTCCTTGAGGTAGTCCATCTCGTACAGGTGGTCGCGCCAGCGGCGGTCGATCACCGAGAGCACCACACGACGCTCGAGCTCACGCATCGCCTCGTCGCCGAGGAGTTCCTCGCGCTGCTGGTAGGCCAACTTGGCGTCGGAGAGGATCTCGCGGGCCAGGAAGTCACGCGATGCCTTGCCCTTCGAGCCGGCCTCGGTGATGACCTCGTCGATGGAGATCGAGATCGGGTAGAGCGTGCCGAGCTCGGTCCACATGGCGTCGAGGTCCCAGTCGTCCGGGGAGCCTTCGCCGGTGTGGCTGTCGATCACGTCGTCGATGACGGCCTTGAGGAACGACTGCGCGCGGTCGTGCAGGTCGTCGCCCTCGAGGATGTGGCGACGGTCGCTGTAGATCGCTTCGCGCTGGCGGTTCAGGACGTCGTCGTACTTCAGGACGTTCTTGCGGATCTCGGCGTTGCGGCCCTCGACCTGCGCCTGGGCGGACCGGATCGCACGGCCGACGAGCTTGTTCTCGATCGCCAGGTCGTCCGGCACGTTCGAGCGGCCCATGAGGCTCTCGGCGGCACCGGAGTTGAACAGGCGCATCAGGTCGTCGGTCAGCGACAGGTAGAAGCGGCTCTCGCCCGGGTCGCCCTGGCGGCCGGAACGACCACGCAGCTGGTTGTCGATGCGGCGTGACTCGTGGCGCTCGGTGCCGAGCACGTACAGGCCGCCGACGGCGCGGACCTTGTCGCCCTCTTCCTCGACCTCGGCCTTGACGCGGGCGAACACGTCGTCCCACTCGGCCTCGTACTCGTCGGGGGTCTCGGTCGGCGACAGGCCCTTGGCGTGCATCTCCTGCACGGCGAGGAACTCCGCGTTGCCACCGAGCATGATGTCGGTACCACGACCGGCCATGTTCGTCGCGACGGTCACGGCGCCGAAGCGACCGGCCTGGGCGACGATCGCGGCTTCACGTGCGTGGTTCTTCGCGTTGAGGACCTCGTGCTTGACGCCCTGCTTGGCGAGGAGCTTCGACAGGTACTCGGACTTCTCGACGCTCGTGGTGCCGACGAGGACGGGCTGGCCCTTCTCGTGGCGCTCCGCGATGTCCTCGGCGACCTGCTCGAACTTCGCCTTCTCGTTCTTGTAGACGAGGTCGGTCTGGTCGATGCGCTGCATCGGCTTGTTCGTCGGGATGGGCACGACGCCGAGCTTGTAGGTCGACATGAACTCGGCCGCCTCGGTCTCGGCGGTACCGGTCATGCCGGAGAGCTTCTGGTAGAGGCGGAAGTAGTTCTGCAGCGTGACGGTGGCGAGGGTCTGGTTCTCGGCCTTGACCTCGACACCTTCCTTCGCCTCGATCGCCTGGTGGATGCCCTCGTTGTAACGGCGGCCCATCAGGATGCGGCCGGTGTGCTCGTCGACGATGAGCACCTCGCCGTTCATCACGACGTAGTCCTTGTCCTTCTTGAACAGGGCGACGGCCTTGATGGAGTTGTTCAGGAACGAGATGAGCGGGGTGTTCGCCGACTCGTACAGATTCTCGATGCCGAGGTAGTCCTCGACCTTCTCGATGCCGGGCTCGAGGACACCGACGGTGCGCTTCTTCTCGTCGACCTCGTAGTCCTCGCCCGGGGTGAGGCGCTTGGCGATCGAGGCGAACTCGGTGAACCAGCGGTTGGCCTCGCCCGAGGACGGACCGGAGATGATGAGCGGCGTGCGGGCCTCGTCGATGAGGATCGAGTCGACCTCGTCCACGACGGCGAAGAAGTGACCACGCTGCACCATGTCGGATGCCTGCCACGCCATGTTGTCGCGCAGGTAGTCGAAGCCGAACTCGTTGTTGGTGCCGTACGTGATGTCGGCGGCGTACTGCTCGCGGCGCTCGGCCGGGGTCTGGTTCGCGATGATGCAGCCGGTGGTCATGCCCAGCGCGCGGAAGACGCGGCCCATGATCTCGGACTGGTACGACGCCAGGTAGTCGTTGACCGTGATGACGTGCACACCGCGCGACGGGATCGCGTTGAGGTAGGCGGCGGTCGTCGCGACGAGGGTCTTGCCCTCACCGGTCTTCATCTCGGCGATGTTGCCGAGGTGCAGTGCCGCGCCACCCATGAGCTGCACGTCGAAGTGCCGCATGCCCAGGGTCCGCTTCGCGGCTTCACGCACGGCGGCGAACGCCTCGGGCAGGAGGTCGTCGAGGGTCTCGCCGTTGGCGTACCGCTCGCGCAGCTCCTTGGTCTCGTCGTGGAGTTCCTCGTCGGTGAGGCTCGAGAAGTCGTCCTCGAGGTCGTTGATGGCCGAGGCGTACGCCTTCAGCCGGCGGAGGGTTCGTCCTTCGCCGATGCGGAGGACCTTCTCCAGCACGTTTGCCACGTGAACTCCTTACGAGGTCGTCGCGCGCGACCTGCACGCCCGATCGACCAGTCATGCTAGCAACCCGCGAACCCACGGCGCTGTGAGCGGCGCGGCTGTCGCGGACACGGGTGTGCGCGGCCCGCGAACGGACCGCGCACACGGTGCGGGACCGGAGTCCCGAGTCGGATCAGGCGATCGCGGCTGCGCGCTCCGCGTCGGTGTCGGCGTCGACCGCGGCCGGCGCCTGGCCGGCGGGCACCTCGTCGATGCCGATCACGCCGTAGTCCCAGCCCTTGCGTCGGTACACGACACTCGGACGGCGGGTCTCGGCGTCGAGGAACAGGTAGAAGTCGTGCCCGACGAGTTCCATGTAGTACAGGGCGTCGTCGACCGTCATCGGGGCGGCCTCGAAGACCTTGTGCCGGATGACGACCGGGCTGTATACCTCGTTCTCGTCCTCGGCGGCCTCTTGATCGACGACCGGGACGGCACCGGTCGCGACGTCCTCGATGAGCTTGCCGTCGGCCGGGACGACGCCCATGCCGTCGAACCCGCTGCCGGCGGCCTCGGCGACCGAGGTGGGGCGGTGCCGGCCGTGGTGCACCTTGCGGCGGTCACGCGCCCGACGGAGGCGTTCCATGATCCGCGCGAAGGCGAGGTCGAAGGCGGCGTACTTGTCCGACGCCGCGGACTCGGCCCGTACGAGCGGCCCCGGTCCGATCAGCGTGAGCTCCACGCGGTCCTCGCCCTGGCTGCCGCTCGACTTCTCGTGGTGGCGGCTGATGCGTACCTCGAAGGCGAGGGCGCGGTCGGCGAGCACGTCGATCTTCTCGGACTTCTGTTCGACGTAGGTGCGGAAACGGTCGGTGACCCCGACGTTCCGGCCCGTGATCGTCACGTCCATGTGGCGGCTCCCATCCAGTGTCGGCGCGTCGCCTCCGTCCGGCGACCCGAACGCCTTGTCGCGAGGCTAGACCCGGCGCACCCTCGGCGTCACGGGGAGGCGGCGAGTCCGCCGGACACTCACCGGACACACAGCGGCCACCGGGTGTTCACCGATCATCAGTCGTCGACGCTCGCCACGGCGACGCAGCGCACCACCCGACCGCCCGCCGCCCGCACCGCGCGGACGCCCTCGGCCATCGTGACGCCCGTCGTCACGACGTCGTCGACGAGCACGACGTCGCGGCCGTCGACACCGGTCGCCCGCAGGGTCCCGACGGTCGCGGCGACGCGTTCCACCGCCGACCGCTCCTTCTGCCCCGGTGCGGATCGCCGTCGTCCGGCAGGGGTCCGGCCGAGGCGCCCCGTGTGCCGGACACCACCACGGGCGAGCAGCAGCACCACCGGGTCGAACCCACGGCGTCGGGCACCCGCGCGGGACGGCGGCACCCGGAGCACCACGGTGCCGTCCGGGGCCGCGGCGAGCGCCGCGCGGACGAGGACACCGAAGCGGACGCCGAGCGGACGGGCGACGTCGACCCGGCCCCGGAGCTTGAGTTCGAGCAACAGGGTGCGGACCAGCCCCTCGTACTCGAAGGCCGCGTCGAGCCGGACGCCGGCGACCAGCCGGACCCGCCGGGGCCGTGCGTCGAGCGCCGCGCGGCACGGTGGGCAGAGCGCGCGGTCCGGGCGGCCGCAGCCCAGGCAGGCGACGGGCAGGAAGAGCCCGAGCACGGCGAGCAGGGCGTCACGCCACGGGGTGGGGGCGTCGTCAGGGGGCATGCCCACGACTGTGGTGGTGACCGGACGACGGCGGTGGGCCGGCGAGCCGGACGGTGGACGGGCCTCCAGGCAGGGCGGGGTGTGGAGGACGGTGGCGTCAGCGCTGGACGCCGAGCACGTCGGCGGTGACGCCCGTCGAGTCCCAGCCGCCCCCGGTGGACTGCAGGACGTCGCCGCTCGACATCCGCAGCAGCAGCGCGCCGCCGCTGCCCCCGCTGATCGCGGTGGCGCGGCCGTCGGGCTTCGGCAGGGTGCTCGACTTGCCGCCGATGGTGGTGCGGACGATGTTCGGACCGGTCGGCGTCTGCCCGACCGAGGCGACGTCGGTGTCGTTCACCCACGTGGCGTCGACCGCGGTGCCGCTGGCGGCCTGCACGCGGACCGGGGCGCCGAACGAGGTCGGTGACCGGTCGGACCCGCGGATGATCGCCATCACGTACAGGCCGGGGCCGTCCGCGGTCTCGATGAGTGCGAGGGCCCTGGTGGAGTCGCGGGACACCTGGAACGACACGAGGTCGCCGCGCGGCAGGGTGGTGCGCACCTGGTGGGGGTCGCCGCCGAGGCCGTACGCGGTGATGCGACGGGTGTCGGACTGCTGCCCCGCCCAGACGAAGCCGAGGTCGTCGACGGCGGGGGCGACGAGGTCCTCGCGGGCGTCGACGCGCAGGCGGTCCTTGCCGCGCACGACGACGACGCCGTCCTGGTTGCCGACGGCGGCGGTGGTGCCGGACGCCGACAGGGCGATCGAGGTCGGGTCGAGGCCGGCGATCGCGGCCCCGACGCCGCTGCCGAGCTCGGCGACCTTGCCGGTGCCCGAGGCGGCGTAGCCGACGACGCCGTCCTCGTCGACCAGGGGTCGGGGGTCGACGTCGGGGTTCTGCTGGGCGTCCGCTCCCCCGGAGTCCGGCACCGACAGCGTCGCGCCCTCGATCGTCATCGACACCGACGAGATGGTGGCGACCGAGGCGAGGGACTTGCTGAGCTGTTCGCGCATCCGGACCTTGTCGACGGTGCTCGCACGCAGGGCGTCGCTCGACAGGTCGACCAGGGCGGTGCCGCTGTCGATCGTCACCGCGTTGAGGGACAGCTGGGTGCCCTCCGGGAACGACGAGACGACGGCGCCCTTCAGCCAGTCGGCGGGGCCGGCGAGCAGGGCGCTGGCGATGCGTGTGCTGGTGGAGGACCGAGCGAGGAACCAGCGCTGGTCGGGCACCAGGAAGCGGTAGGTCGGGTCGTAGAAGTACAGGGCGTGCGACTGGAACACCGACTCGAAGCTGACCGGCGACAGGATGATGCCGTCCGGGGCGTAGGCGATGCGCCACTCGCCGTCCTCGCGGACGAACTGGAACGTCAGCGTCGACGAGGTCGGGCGGACCGCCTGGGTGTACTCCCCGTCGGAGTCGACCGTGGCACTGGCCGTCATCGTGTAGGTGAGCTCGCGGTCGTCGGCGCGCTCGACGGTGCCGCTGCCGTCCCGGATCGTGACGCCCTGCCGGGGGTTCCACCGCTGGGCGAAGTCGGCGGCCAGGAACTGCCGGGCGATCGCGTAGTTGTCCTGGGCGCCGGTGGCGGCGGCGATGAACCCGCGGAGGATCGCCGTCTGGTCGGACCCGGTGATCGGCTTGTCCGGCCGGAAGTCGACGCCCGAGAGCGACTCGTCCTTGATGGTCTGCCCGGAGCGCACGGCACCGTCGGTCGGGATGGCCGCACAGGCGGTGACCGCGAACAGGCTGACCGCGGCGAGCGCGACGGCGAGGACGTGGCGGATCCGGTGGCGCATCAGGACTCCTCTCGCACGGCGCGGGGGCCGTCGTACGACTCGTCGAGCTCGGGCAGCGGGATGGCCGAGGTGGCGGTGGTGCCCTGCTCGTTGCGGGGCAGGGTGAGCACGAACGTCGATCCCGCGCCCGGCCGGGACCACACGTCGATGCGCCCGCCGTGGAGCTTCGCGTCGCCGAGGCTGATCGCGAGGCCGAGGCCGGTGCCGCCGATGGTGCGCTTGCGGCTCGGGTCGGCCCGCCAGAAGCGGTCGAACACCCGTGCGGCGTCCTCCGGCGGCATGCCGACGCCCTGGTCGCGGACGGCGATGGCGACGGTGCGTGCGTCGCTGTCGACGACGACCTGCACGGGCTTCGCGTCGCCGTGCTCGATGGCGTTGCCGACGAGGTTGCGCAGGATCCGTCGGACCCGCTTGGCGTCGAGCCGCATCGTGGTGTGGCCGCCGGGGGTCGCGAGCTGCAGGTCGATGCCGGCGCGCTCGGCCAGCGGGCGGAACTCCTCGACGATGTCCGCGGCGAGGGAGGCCGGCACGACGGGTGCGGTGTCGAGCTGCACCGCCTGGGCGTCGTACCGGGAGATCTCGAGCAGGTCGGCGAGGAGCATCTCGAAGCGCTCCACCTGCGCGTGCAGGAGCTCGGCGGACCGGCCGACCGACGGTTCGAACGCGTGCCGGGAGTCGTAGAGCATGTCGCCGGCGAGCCGGATCGTGGTGAGCGGGGTACGGAGCTCGTGCGACACGTCGGAGACGAACCGCTGCTGCACGCGGGAGAGTTCGGCGAGCTGGGTGATCTGGCGGCTGACCGCCTCGGCCATCCCGTTGAAGCTCCGTGCCAGGGTCGCCAGGTCGTCCTGGCCGCGCACCGGGATGCGCTCGTCGAGGCGCCCCGCGGCGATCTTCCGGCTCGTCTCGGCGGCTCCGCGGATCGGCACGACGACGAGCCGGACGACGAGCGAGGTGACCAGGGCGATGAGCACCATGAGCGCCACACCGCCGATCGAGAGCGTCTGGGAGACGAAGTCCAGGGTCTGCTGCGCGTCGGAGAGGTCGTAGACCAGGTAGAGCTCGTACTGGCCGGCGCTCGGGATCTGCAGCGTGGAGCCGACGGCGAGGCCCGGCACCCGGCGCCCGTCGTCGTCGAGCTCCACGGGCTGCAGGCTGAGCCGACCGGTGTTCTGCGCGACCTCCTTGCGCAGGGCATCGGTGATCACCGCGTCCGGGAAGTCCTGGCTGGCGATGGTCTGCAGCGTCTGCGGGGTGGACTGGTCCGGGCTCCGCTCGATGGCGATGCTCGTGCCGCCCGGACTCGTCGTGTTCGACAGGATCGCCTGCTGCGCCTCGTTCTGCAGGGTCTCGAGCTCGGACTGGTTGTTGTCCTCGGCCGCCGTCGCCGCGTCGAAGATCCCCTGGGCGACGATGGTGGCCCGTGCGGACTCGGACTCGATCTGGTCGCGGCGCTGCGAGTAGACGTTCGTCGAGATGCTCACCATGACCGCGGTGCCGATGATCCCCACCGCGAGCCCGGTCGTCATCACGGTGATGGCGACCGAGCGGAACATGAGCGAGCGCCGCCACAGGTAGGCGATCGGACGCCAGGCGCGTCGGAGCCAGCGCCGCATCCGGCGACGGCTGCGGTCGACGACGCCGATCGAGACGGTGGTGCTGCCGGACCCACCGGCACCGCCGGCCCCACCGGCACCGCCGGCCCCACCGGCACCGCCGACCCCACCGGCACCGCCGACCCGGCCGGCGCCGCCGACCCGGCCGGAGCGTGCCGAGCCCGGCGGGCGCGTCGAGGGCGGCACGGTGCTCAGGCTCCTCCGGCGCGGTACCCGACGCCGCGGACCGTGGTGACGGTCTTCGGGTTGTCCGGGTCGTGCTCGATCTTCGCGCGGAGCCGCTGCACGTGCACGTTGACCAGGCGGGTGTCCGCCTTGTAGTGGTAGCCCCAGACCTGCTCGAGCAGCATCTCGCGGGTGAACACCTGGTTCGGCTTCTCGGCGAGCGCCCGGAGCAGGTCGAACTCGAGCGGCGTGAGCGCGATCACGGTGTCACCGCGGCGCACCTCGTGCCCGGCGACGTCGACCGTGACGTCGCCGACGTGCAGCACGGTGGCGTCGGACGCGCTCGGCCGCAGGCGGGTCCGGATGCGCGCGACGAGCTCCTTCGGGTTGAAGGGCTTCACGACGTAGTCGTCGGCACCGTTCTCGAGCCCGAGGACGACGTCGGCGGTGTCGCTCTTCGCCGTGAGCATGATGATCGGCGTGCCGCTCTCGGCACGGATGCGCTTGCACACCTCGATGCCGTCGATGCCGGGCAGCATGACGTCGAGCAGGACGAGGTCCGGCTTGGTGGCGTGGAACGCGTCGACGGCGTCGTTGCCGTCGGCGCTGAACTCGGGTTCGTACCCCTCGGAGCGGAGCACGATGCCGATCATCTCGGAGAGGGCCTGGTCGTCGTCGACGACGAGGATGCGCGGTGTCATGTGATCTGGACTCCGGGTGGCGTGCGGGTGCCGTGGTCGGCACGTGTCCCCACACGATAGCCGAGGCCCCGCCGCGCCGGGTTTTCCGCCAGGATGGGGGTGGACCGTGCATCGCTGGCTCGGTCCGACACGACGAGGGGGCTGGAGTCATGTCCGATTGGCACACACCGGGCGGTGGGCAGCAGGGTGCGCCGACGCCGCCGGCATCCGGACCGGCGCAGGGACCAGGACCCCAGCCTGGAGGCCCGCCCCGCTTCTCCGTGCCGCCGCAGCCCGCCCCGGGGCCGGGTCCGGGGCGACCGGGCGGCCCGTCAGGTGGCTCGCGTCCGGTGATCCCGCTGCGCCCGCTCGGTCTCGGTGACATCCTGGCCGGCGCGTTCACGGTCTTCCGCCGGAACGCCCGCGTGCTGCTGCTGTGGAGCGTGCTGCTGAGCGGCGTGCTCGGCCTGCTCTCGACGCTGGCCAGCACCTTCGGGCAGCAGGCGTTGCAGTCGCGGATGTTCTCGGCCCTCGACGGCGGCAGCGGTGCCGACTCGGTGGTCGCTGGCACGCTGACGCTCACGGCACTGCTCTCGGTCGTGCTGCCGTTCCTCGCCTACCTCGGTCGCGGGTTCCTGGTGGCGCCGGTCGCCGCGGACACCGGGCAGCGGGTGCTCGGCCGTCGCGCCACGTTCCGGGGGCTGTGGGCGCTGCTCGCCGGCCGCCGGTGGTCCGTCGTCGCGTGGATGCTCGTGCAGGTCGGGGCCGGCGTGGTCCTCGCGCTCCTGGCCGGACTCGTGTTCTTCGGGGTGTTCGCGGCCATGGGCGCCGCCGACTCCGGCACCGGGTGGTTCGTGCTGGCACTCGTGCTGTTCGTGCTCGGCATCGGTGTCGTCGTCGTGTGGCTCGCCACGCGCTTCGTGCTCACCGTCCCGACCATCGCGCTCGAGGGCCGGCCGGTCTTCGCCGCAGCCGCACAGTCGTGGCGCCTGACCCGCGGGGCCTTCTGGCGGACCTTCGGCATCCTGCTGCTCGTGCAGCTGATGTTCGGGTTCGCGGCGTCCATCGCGTCGATCCCGCTCACCATCGGTGCCGTGCTCGTCGGGGGCACGTTCGACCCGCTCGGGCAGACGGGTGGCACGTCGGGAGCCGGCACCGGTGCGGTCATCGCCATCGTCGTCGGCAGCCTGCTCGCGATCGCGGTGCAGTGCATCACCGACGTGCTGAGCGCCTCGATCACCACGTTCCTCGCCATCGACCGGCGGATCCGCACCGAGGCCCTCGACCAGCGGATCGCATCGCACCTGGACTCCGGGCAGCCGACCGACCCGTTCGCCCCGTCCGAGCCCGTCGCACGCCCGCCGTGGCCGCCGCAGCAGCAGTGGGGTGGCCAGCAGTGGCAGGCGCAGCAGCAGCAGCAGCCGTGGCCGGGGCAGCAGCAGTGGCAGCCGGCCCAGCAGCAGCCGTGGCAGCCCGGTCAGCAGCAGCCGCCGTGGCAGCCCGGTCAGCAGCAGCCGCAGCAGCAGCCGTGGCAGCAGGGTCCGGGCCAGGCGCCGCCGAACGGCTCCGCGTGACGGCGGTCGACCCGGACGAGGCGCGTCGCCTGCTCGAGCGCGAACTCGAGCGGTCCGCCTACGACGGTGCCCGGCCGACGTGGTGGGACCGTGCCTCGCGCTCCTTCCTCGACTGGCTCGGGTCGCTCCGCGCCGACGGCATCGACTCCCCCGCGGCGGCCCGCACCGCGCTGGTGATCGCGATCGTGGTCCTCGTCGCGGTCGTCGTGCTCGTCGTCGTCGCCCGCGGACTCCCCCGCCGACGCGCGCGGGCCGGTGACGGTGACACCGGCGGGGTGTTCGACGCCGACGACCTGCGCTCCGCCCGGGAACTCCTCGAAGCGGCCCAGGCCGCCGTCCGTCGCGCCGACTGGTCGGCAGCGGTGCTCGACGGGTTCCGCGCGATCGCCAGGGGCCTCGGCGAGCGCGACCTGGTGCCCGACGTGCCCGGAGCCACCGCGCGGACGATCGCCGCACGGGGCGCCGTGCCGTTCCCCGCATCCGCCGGTGCACTCGATGCAGCAGCGACCGCCTTCGACGCGGTCCGGTACCTCGGTGCCGAGGCCGACGAAGCCGCGGCCCTGCGCGTGCTCGACACCGAGCGGACCGTCCGGCAGGCCCGGCCCGCCCGGGCCGAGGGACCGGTGGTGCCGGCATGACGACCGACACCGCCACGCGGACGAGCGCCGGGCCGGCTCCGGCCGAGGGACGCCGGTTCCGCATCGGGTTCTGGGTCGCGATCGTCCTGGTCGGCGTCCTGCTCGCCGCGCTGACCGCCCTCGTGCAGGGCACTGACCCGGACGCACCGCGCGCACTCGACCCGACCTCGACGACGGCCAGTGGTTCGGCCGCGCTCGTCCGGGTGCTCGAGCAGCGGGGCACCGCGGTCTCCGTCACCGACACCGTCGACGGCGTCGGCGGGATCGACGGCGGCACGGTGTTCATCGACGACGCCGACGGCGCGCTCGACCCCGCCGTCGCAGAACGCATCGCCCGCACGGCCCGGCACGTCGTGGTCGTCGGGACGAGCGGCGCCGGCCTCGACGCGCTGCTCGGGTTCCCGGTCGACCCGCCCGCCCAGATCGACGGTGACGCCACCGTCTCGACGGCCTCGTGCGGGATCCCGGCGGCGGCCTCGGCTGCCCGGGTGACGACCGCCGGCTCCGGGTACACCGTGGACGACGACGCCGCCGGACGGTGCGCGCCGACGGGCGAGGGCAGCTCCCGGGTCTGGGGCCTCGTGCGCACCACGACCCCGGGCGGCGACGTCACCCTGCTCGGCACGACCTCGGCGTTCCGGAACGACACGATCGCCACCGCCGGGAACGCCGCGCTCGCCCTCGGGCTGCTCGGCGCCGACGAGCGACTCGTCTGGTACACCCCGGCCGTCGGCACCCCCGACGCCGCACCGACCCTCGGCGAGCTCGCCCCGCCGTGGGTCCCGAGCGCCCTCGCGCTGCTCGCCCTCGTCGCCGTGGCGGCCGGCGTCTGGCGGGGCCGACGGCTCGGCCCGCTCGTCGTCGAGCGGTTGCCCGTCGTCGTCCGTGCCGCGGAGACCACCGAGGGTCGCGCCCGCATGTACGCCCGCACCCGTGACCGCACCCACGCCCTCGACACCCTGCGCGTCGCCGCCGTCCGCCGCATCGGCCGGATGCTCGGACTTCCCCGATCGGCCCACGTCGACGAGGTCGTCCGGACCGCGGCCCAGGCCACCGGCATCCCGCACACCCGTGTCGGCGCCGTGCTCGTCGGCGGGACCACCGACGACGACCGTGCGCTCGTCGACGGCACCGCCGCGCTCGACGACCTCGAACGCGCCGTCCGCCGGGCGACCTCCGGTGACCGACCGACCTCCGACCCCGACCGACCAGGAGCACGACCGTGACCGACCTGCCCCCTGCCACCACCGAGCACACCGCACCGGAGCACGACCCGGCGACCGCGGCCGGCTCCGACCTGCGCGACGCGTTCGGCCGGGTCCGCACCGAGGTCGCCAAGGCCGTCGTCGGCCAGGAGGGCGCGGTCTCCGGCATGATCGTCGGACTCCTCGCCCAGGGGCACGTGCTGCTCGAGGGCGTCCCCGGTGTCGCGAAGACCCTGCTCGTCCGCAGCCTCGCCGCCGCGATGACGCTCGACACGAAGCGCATCCAGTTCACACCGGACCTGATGCCCGGCGACGTCACCGGGTCGCTCGTCTACGACGCCTCGACCGGCACGTTCCCGTTCCGGGAGGGCCCCGTCTTCACGAACGTCCTGCTCGCCGACGAGGTCAACCGCACGCCGCCGAAGACCCAGTCGGCCCTGCTCGAGGCGATGGAGGAACGCCAGGTGAGCGTCGACGGCGACGCCCGGGCCCTGCCCGACCCCTTCTTCGTCGCCGCGACGATGAACCCGATCGAGTTCGAGGGCACGTACACGCTGCCCGAGGCGCAGCTCGACCGGTTCCTGATGAAGCTGACGCTCGACATCCCGCCGCGCGACGTCGAGTGGCAGGTGCTCCGGCGCCACGCCGACGGGTTCGTCCCGCGCGACGTCCGGTCCGCCGGTATCACCCCGGTGGTCGGCGTCGACGAGGTCGTCCGTGCGCAGCGTGCCGTCCGCGGCGTCGGGGCGCGCGACGACGTGCTCGCGTACATCGTCGACCTCGCCCGGGCCACCCGGCAGGCACCGTCCGTCCGCGTCGGGGTGAGCCCCCGCGGAGCGACGGCACTGCTCGCGGCCGCCAAGGCCTGGGCCTGGCTCACGGGCTACGACGCGATCACCCCGGACCACGTGCAGGCCATGGCCCTGCCGGTCTGGCGGCACCGCCTGCGGGTCGCCGCCGACGCCGAGCTCGAGGGCGTCGGCGCCGACGGCGTGCTCCAGCAGGTGCTCGAGCAGGTGCGGGTGCCGATCTAGTGGCGGTCTCCGGCCGGTTCGTCGCGCTCCTCGCCGTCGCCCTCGTGCCCACCGTGCTGCTCGGCAGCGGGTGGGCCGGTCTGGCGTGGGTCGGGGTGGTGCTGCTCGCCGCGGCGCTCGACGTCGTGCTCGCCGCCGACCTGCGACGGGTGCGCGTGGAGCGGCGGATGCCCCGGCTCGCTCGACGCGACAGCACCGCGGACGGCACCCTCGTGCTCGCCAACGACGGCTCCCGGACGGTCCGCGGTGTGGTCCGTGACATGTGGGAGCCGTCGGCCGGCCACCTTCCCCGTCGGATCCGGATGACGGTACCCGCCGGAGAGCGACGGACGGCCCGGATGCGCTTCACACCGTTCCGTCGTGGTCGACGGCGCACCACCGGGGTCGCCGTGCGGTCCTTCGGTCCCCTGGGCCTCGCCGCACGGCAGCGGGTCGTCGCAGCACCGGGCGAACTCGTCGTGACGCCGCCGTTCCGCTCCCGGCGGCACCTGCCGTCGCGGTTGGCACGGCTCCGCGAGCTCGACGGCGAGACCACGCTGCAGCTCCGCGGGCACGGCACCGAGTTCGACTCGCTGCGCGACTACGTGCGCGGCGACGACGTGCGGTCGATCGACTGGCGCGCCACCGCGCGGCGGCAGGACCTCGTCGTCCGCACCTGGCGGCCGGAACGCGACCGGCGCGTCGTCGTCGTGGTCGACGCGGGCCGGGCGGGTGCCGGCCGGGTCGCCGACGAACCCCGACTCGACACCTTCATCGAGTCGGCGCTGCTCCTCGGTGCCCTCGCGGCAGCCGCCGGTGACCGCGTCGACCTGGTGGTCCTCGACGACACCGCACACGACCGCGTGCACGGTGCCACCCGCACCGACGTCGTGCAGCGCTTCGGCGAGGCCCTCGCGATGGCCGAACCCGGGCTCGCCGCGACCGACTGGGCATCCGTCCCCGCGCTCGTCGACTCGATCACGACCTCGCGCGCCATGCTCGTCCTCGCCTCGAGCCTCGACTCCGTCGGCGCCTCGGGCGACCTGCTCGCCGTGCTCCCGCGGCTGTCCCGACGGCACGCGGTCGTCGTGACGAGCATCGAGGACCCGGCCGTCCAGCGGATGGCGCGCGGCGGGGTGGACTCGACCACGGCGATCCGCACGGCGCGGGGCGGAAAGGTGCCGGGCCTCCCGACCGGCGCGGAGCGCGACGTCTACCGCCGCGCGGCCGCCGAACGCACCCTGCTCGACGCGGACGGTGCGGCCGACGTCGCACGGCGCTCCGGCGCCGAGGTCGTGCGCGGCGCACCGGCGGACGTCCCGCCGCTCGTCGCGGACGCCTACATCCGGGCGAAGGCCACCGGCCGGCTCTGAACCGGGACGGACGCTAGCCGGCCACCAGGGCGGTGGAGCCGCGCTCGAACTCCTCGAGGTCGCCGCGCTCCCCCGCTCGGTACGCGCGGCCGCCGAGCACCCACTGGTAGGCGAGCACCGCGACCAGAGCGAGGGTGCCGATGCCGATCTTGATCGGCCACGGCCAGTCCTGCCGCGTCACCACGCCCTCGACGATGCCGGACAGCAGCAGGGTCAGGGTCAGACCGATCGCGATGGTGATGAGTGCGCGGCCGTCCTCGGCGAGGGCCTGGGCGCGCGTCCGTCCGGACCCCGGTGCCACCCACGACCAGAAGATCATCAGCCCCGCACCGCCCGCGAGGAACACCGAGTAGAGCTCGAGCTGCCCGTGCGGGGAGATGTAGAGGAAGAAGTCGGCCAGGCGTCCCTGGGAGTGCATGATCGCCGCGGAGACCCCGAGGCTGACGGCGTTCTGCATGATCGAGAACGGCACGAAGACCCCGGTGATGCCGAACGCCACCATCGTCGCGGCGATGTAGGCGTTGTTCGTCCAGACCTGCGCGGTGAAGGCCCCGAGGCCACGGTCGGAGTAGTAGTCGACGAAGTCCTGCGTGGCGTACCGGCGCAGGGCCTCCTCGCTGCCGAACGTCGCCGTCGCACCTGGGGTGGTCGTGATCCAGACGGCGACGATCGCCCCGATCGCCACCGTGGCGAGCGCGACCCAGATCGTCACCCAGCGGATCCGGTAGAGCGCCGCGGGCAGCTGCCGCGTGAAGAACAGGGCGACGGCGGTCAAGGGGTCGACGGGCGTGCCGGTGAAGCGCAGGCGGGCGCGGAACAGCGTCAGCGAGAGCCGGTCGCCGGTCACGGTGCGCGGTGCTGCGCCCCGGATGCGGGCGAGGTCGGTCGCGGCCTCCTGGTAGCCGGCGACGAGCCGGTCGACGTCCGCGCCGGACCGGTGCCGGGCACGCGCCAGACGGTCGAGCTCCTGCCACCGGTCACGGTGCACCTCGGTGTAGGCATCCAGGTCCACGTGTTCCCCCTCAGGTCGCGCGATCTCCGACAGAATGATCCCATGCCGAAGCCCCGCACGCCGCGTGACCTCGCCGACGCCCGGTTCTCGCGCGACCTCGACGAGACCGCCGACGAGCTGGTGGTGGGCGAGGGCGTCGCGCTCGACGTCCAGCCCGCCGGACTCGTGCTGCGGCTCGCGGCCGCGCTGCTGGACGGCCTGTGCGTCCTCGTCCTGTTCGTGCTCGCGCTGTTCGGCGTCTGGCGGCTCTGGCCGAGGGGGCTCGAGCCGGCCTGGGGTGCTGCGCTCAACATCGTGCTGCTCGTCGTCGTGCTCGTGCTGGTCCCCGCGGCGGTCGAGACCGTGACGAAGGGGCGGAGCGTCGGACGGTTCGCCACCGGCACCCGGGTCGTCCGGCTCGACGGCGGCGCGATCGGCTTCCGGCACGCCTTCACGCGGTCGCTCGTCGGCCTGTTCGAGCTCTGGATGACGTTCGGCTCGGTCGCCCTGCTCGTCGCGCTGTTCGGCAGTCGGCCGCGGCGCCTCGGGGACCTGCTGGCGGGCACGATCGTGCAGCACGAGCGGCTGCCGAAGCAGCGGGATCCCGAGGTGCTGCTGCCCCCGGAGCTGACGGCCTGGGCCGGTGTCGCGGACGTCTCGGCGCTGCCGCAGCGGTTGGAGAACCGCCTCGGTGCGTTCTTCCGCGGGGCTGCACTGATGCGCCCCGAACTGCGCGAGGCGGCGGCGCAGACCCTGGCGGCCGAGGTGTCCGCGTTCGCGCACCCGGTGCCGCCCGTCCCGCCCGAGGTCTTCCTGGCCGGGGTCGTCGTGCTGCGGCGTCGTCGGGACGTCCGGGCGCTGGGTGCCCGCGCGGAGCTGCTGACCGCCGCGGGGGCGACCGCGGCGGCGCCCCCGCCGGGCTTCCCGCGCTGACGCGCACCGCGGCGCCCGGGCTGCTCGCAAGACACCGGTGTTCGCACTCCGAACACCCGCGTGCGGGGGTTCAACGTGCGAACACCGGTGTTCAGCGGAAGCGGCCGCCCCGCCGCAGTCAGTAGCGGTAGTGGTCCGGCTTGAAGGGACCCTCGACCGGTACACCGATGTACGCCGCCTGCTCCGGACGCAGCGACGTCAGCTGTACCCCGAGGGCGTCGAGGTGCAGGCGCGCGACCTTCTCGTCCAGGTGCTTCGGCAGCACGTACACGCCGGTCGGGTACTCCTCGCGCCGGGTGTGCAGCTCGATCTGCGCGAGCACCTGGTTCGTGAACGAGTTGCTCATCACGAACGACGGGTGCCCGGTGGCGTTGCCGAGGTTCATGAGCCGGCCCTCGGACAGCACCAGGATCGACCGCCCGGTCGGCAGCCGCCACTCGTGCACCTGCGGCTTGATCTCGACCTTCGAGACGCCGGGCAGCGCTTCGAGCCCCGCCATGTCGATCTCGTTGTCGAAGTGCCCCACGTTCGCCACGATCGCCAGGTGCTTCAGCCCGAGCATCTCGTCGACCCCGACGACGCCCAGGTTGCCGGTGCACGTGATGACCATGTCGACGGTGTCGACGACGTCCGCCAGGCGCGCGACCTGGTAGCCGTCCATCGCGGCCTGCAGCGCGCAGATCGGGTCGACCTCGCTGACGATGACGCGGGCGCCCTGCCCGCGGAGCGCCTCGGCCGCACCCTTGCCGACGTCGCCGTAGCCGACGACGAAGGCGACCTTGCCGCCGATGAGCACGTCGGTGGCCCGGTTCAGGCCGTCGGGCAGCGAGTGCCGGATGCCGTACTTGTTGTCGAACTTCGACTTCGTCACCGAGTCGTTCACGTTGATCGCCGGGAACTTCAGCTCGCCGTTCCGGAACAGCTCGTACAGGCGGTGGACGCCCGTGGTGGTCTCCTCGGTGACGCCCTGGATGTCGGCCGCGATGCGGGTCCAGCGGTCCGACGACGTCTCGAGCGACCGCGCGACGGTGTCGAGCACGATCTTCCACTCGGTGCTCGCGTCCGGCTCGGCGACCGGAGCGGCACCGGCCGCCTCGGCGTCGGCGCCGGTGTGCACGAGCATCGTGGCGTCGCCGCCGTCGTCGAGGATCAGGTTCGGTCCGGTCCAGTCGGCACCCGCCGCGGCGGCCTCGTCGCTCCAGTCGAAGATGCGGCTGGTGCACCACCAGTACTCCTCGAGCGTCTCGCCCTTCCACGCGAACACCGGGACGCCGGCGGGGGCGTCCGGGTTGCCGGTGGGCCCGACGGCGACGGCGGCCGCGGCTTCGTCCTGGGTGGAGAAGATGTTGCAGCTGGCCCAGCGCACCTGCGCCCCGAGGGCGACGAGCGTCTCGATGAGCACCGCGGTCTGCACCGTCATGTGCAGGGACCCGGCGATGCGCGCGCCGGCGAGCGGCTGCGACGCGGCGAACTCGTCACGCAGGGACATCAGGCCCGGCATCTCGTTCTCGGCGAGGCGGATCTGGTGCCGGCCGGCCTCGGCGAGGGACAGGTCGGCGACGCGGAACGCAGCAGCGGTGCGGGTTTCGGTGGGCATGCCCACCAGTCTTCCATGCCGGGAGGCGCGGATCACCAGCCGATCCCGGTCACGTTCCCCGGGCCTCCAGACCGACCCCCGCACCCACGTCGCGGACGCGAGCCGTCAGTCGACGTCGCGCGGCAGCGGCTCGCGCCGCACCACCTGCCAGCCGCGCGGGACGCGCAGGGCGGCAGCGTGCCGGGCGCAGAGGTCGTAGCCGTGCGGCTCGACCCGGGTCGACAGCGGACCGACGACCACCATGGAGTCGCCGTAGTCGTACGTCAGGGTCGACGAAGCGCTGTTGGCACACGCCACCTTGCTGCAGATCCGCACGTCCATCTCGACAGGGAGCCTAGCGGAGCGTCCGGCGCGCACCCGTCCCCGCGTACGATGTGGGGATGCGTCGGAAGCCTCGCCTCGTCACCCCGGTCGACCGCGGTCGGGGGCGCTCCCGGCACGGCCGCGGTGGGCGCTCGAGCGTCACCGGGCCCGAGCTCGCGCCGATCATCACCCGCGCCGAGGCGTTCGACCGGATCGTCGGCGACAGCGCGCACTACCTGCTCGGTCTCTGGCCCGAGGAGCTCTCCGGCGTCGTGTTCCAGGTCGCGGACATGCCGAGCGACACGACCCTGCCGGACGAGATGCCGCGCTGGCGGATCGACCGCGACACCCGCCGCGTGACCGTCTTCCGGATCCCCGTCGAGCGGGTGAACCGGAGCCCCGAGAAGCACGACTCGGACCGCCGCATCATCATCGAGACCGCGGTGTTCCGCGCGGTCGGCGAGCTGATCGGCAAGGACCCCTGGGACCTGGCACCGGACCGCTACCGGCACTGGTGAGCCGGGCCGATCGCGCCGGGCGTCAGGGGTAGACGCGGACCGGGGTGGAGACGTCGGTCGCCGGACGCACCGGGAACCCGGCGATGCCGTCGGCCCCGCGGTAGGTCACGCCCGCGACGATGCCCTCCGTACCGGTCAGCGTGAGCTGCTTCGCGGTCTGCACCGGGAGCGTCACGGTCGCACCGGACAGGATCTTCAGCGTGCGCCGCTCGTCGCCCGACCCCACCGTGACGGAGCGGTCCTGGCGGGTGGGGTTCACGAAGTTCAGCCGCACACCCTCGCCCGGGGCGATGGCGGTGATCGTCCGGTCGCCCAGCGGCTCGGCCGAGGCGAACCACCCGAGGTCGGTGCCGCTGCTGGCACCGTCGGTCGGCGTCGTGGTGCGCGCACCGGTGACGACCGGCTCGGTCGAGGTGACGGTGAACGAGTACCGGCCGTCCGGGAAGTCGTCGAGCGCGACGTCGGTGACGACCCCGGGCTCGGCGGTGGCGTTGACGGTCGTGCCGCCGCCGTCGGCCGTGCTGATGCCGAGGGTGACGCGCGCCGACTTCGTGCCGGGGACGAACAGCCGGACGATCGGCGCCGCGTCGGCCGTGTCGTCGCCGCGCTGGGCGGCCTGCGCGTCGGCGAGGGCGACGGCGGGGATCACCTGCGAGCGGGACGGGGCCGCTCCACCGGAGACGATGTCGTAGCCGCCCGGGGTGAGGGTGCGGACGACGGACTCCTGCATGTGCGCGACGATCTGGCCGCCGGACGACGTGACGTGCACGACCGTCGAGGCGGCGTCGGACACGAAGCCCGACAGCGGGACGACCTTCTGCGTGTTCGGCGCGACGACGATGCCGGTGGTCCCGGGCGCGCTGACCGTCCCCGAGCCGTCGAAGATCGTCAGGTCGACCGTGGCGTTCACGTCGGTCGGGTTCGAGAGCGTGACGAGGCTCGTCCGACCGGTCTCCGTCGAGCCGCCGACGAGCCACGTGGACTGGGTCGGGTCGTCGCACGAGGCGGCGCCCGCCCCCACCAGGTCGCCGCTCGAGACACTCTGGAAGCTGCTGCCCGCGACCTGCGGCGTCGTCTCGCCAGCGGGGGCCGTCAGGAGCCGGGGGTCGCTGCCGCCGGTGGTCGAGGAGTCGAGCGAGGACCGCTCGACCGTCGAACCGGTCGTCGCGGTCGCGACGGTCGCGGTGCCGACGGTGCTCGCCTGCGTCGCGTCGTTGCCGGCGTCGTCGGACAGGCGCAGCGCACTGCCGGCGCAGACACGCTCGGCGGCGGCGGGGACCGGCGTGACGGTGCGCCCGGCCGGTCGACCGGGTTCGGACTCGGTGCCGATTGCGTGGGCCGCGGTGACGGCACCCGCGGCGACGACCACGGCGACGGCCGTGGCGGTGCCGCGGACGATCCAGCGCCGGACCGAGGAGGGGTTGGTGCTCATTCGTCGCGCTCCTCGTCGAAGGTGGTGGCGGGTTCCTCGGCCTCGATGACGTTCGAGGTGGCACGGCGGCGGCGCGGGGCCGTCGGGACCGCGAGGAGTGCTGCGGCGCCGAAGACCACGCCGAGCACGACGAGGTACAGCACGTGGGTGGCCTGGGTCGCCGCGGAGCCGGAGCGGGTGCGGTCGACCTCGCCCTCGTAGTGGAACAGCTGGCCGTTCGTGGTCTCGCCGATGCTCGTGAAGAGCGCGTTCTGACCGATCGCACCGGAGGCCCGGTCGTGCACCGTCTGCGCCTCGGGGTCGTCACCGGCGTCGTCGATCAGCACGAAGCTCACGCCGAGCTCGCGGAGCGCCGGCCGGGGGTCGTACCCGCTGCGGCTCGCCAGGTTGCCGGCGAGCGTCGTCAGCCGTGCGCCGGACTCGCTCAGCCGGAGTGCGGTGGCGTCGAGCGTCGACTGGTCGTCGAGGGTGGAACCCTGCCCGCGCTCGAGCGTGACGGCGAGCGAACCGTCGTCCTGCGGGACGACCACGAGCGTGCCGACGTCCGGGTTCGCCTGGGCCTCGGCGTTCACGTACGCGCTGAGCACCCGGCCGGTGGTCGGCTCGATCGTGGCGGTGCCGAGGTAGAACGCCGCGAAGGCCGGAGCCACGGCCACGCCGGCGAGCACGGTCGCGACGAGCCCGGTGACCGGGGCGGCCTTCGGCAGCACGTCGATGCCGATGCAGGCAGCGACCACGAGGGCGAGCCAGTACACGGACAGACCGCTGCCGGGCCAGACGATGGTGGTGGTCGACCCGACACCGGTGACCGTGACGTGGGTGGCGGCGAAGGCCGTGGCGAAGCCGAGGAGCGCGATGACGAGCGCCGAGCCCGCGACTGCCCAGCGGTGGCCGAGCATCGCCCCGATCGCGGCGGCGGCCACGGGGAGCGCGAGGACGGCCATCACGATCGGCAGGACCGTGGCGACCAGCGCGAGTCCGGACGTCGCGGGGAGCCAGCCGCTCCAGTCGGGCAGGGGCTGGCCGATGGCCAGCTGGAGCGCGGACGGCGCCCGGGTCGCGGACGGCGCACCCGGGTCGGCGAACACCGCGAGCAGGTTGCCGCGTGCCGCCTGCGCCAGGATCAGCGGCAGGAAGAGCACCGCGGTCGGCACCGGGATGAACAGGCGACGGTGGGCCCGGCGCCAGCCGACCAGGAGCGCCACGAGCCAGCCGACCAGCAGGACCGGCAGCAGCGACGGCGCCGAGGCGGCGACGACGGCGAACAGGAGCGACGCTCCCGAGGCCCAGGCCCACGAGCGGTGCGCCTCGAGCACGGCGACGAACAGCCACGGCAGCACCAGGTGCGCGATCACGGCGCCGAGGAGTCCGGTCGTCACGGCTCCGACGAGCGACGGGGCGATCGCGTAGAGCGACGCACCGATGACCGGCACCCAGGTGCGGGTCGTGACCTTGCGGACCGCGAACCAGGCCCCCAGTGCGGACAACGGGAACGCGACGAGCATGACGAGCACGACCGCGGTGGACGGCGACCAGAAGACGATCGAGCCGAGCACGGCGAGCACCGCGGCGAAGGGGTCGGACGGGCCGGTGAAGCCCGTGCCGAGCGAGTGGAAGCCGTACCCGACGTTCTGCCAGAGCTGTCCAGGCGTCGCGGAGAGCGGCAGGAGTCCCCCGCCGGTCAGGGCCGGCGACCCGAGCAGCGGGTAGAGCGTCACGACGCTGAGGACCGCGGCGGCCAGGACCACCCAGATGCCGCCGTCGCTCAGGAACGACGCCCGGGCGATCGGGGCGTCCTCGGCCCGGGCGAGTTCGACGTCCCGCGAGGTGGTGCGGTGCTCGTGCACCCGACGCCAGCTCACGCGGAGCGGTTCGACGGCGGCCCAGCCGAGCTTCTTCGTGCGGGCGAGGTTCTTGCGCGCCCGCCCCGTGCCGCCGCCGAACGCGACGGCGAACGCGGCGGAGAGCTCGGGGACCACGGCGGCGGGGTGCTTCGCGACCAGGTGACCGAGCGCGCGGCCGATCGCGAACGGCACGAGCGTGAGCCAGTGCAGCCAGACCAGCGCGGCGGGCGCGTAGGTCATCCGGCGGTGCAGCTGCGCCTGCCGGTGCATCCGGACGCGCCGCGCCTCGGACACGCGCTTGCGGCCGAACTCCTCGATCGGTCCGGCGCTGGTGACCTTGGCCTCCGGCACGAGGGCGACGCGGTGTCCGGCGAGACGGACCCGCACCGAGAAGTCGAGGGCCGCGTCGACGTCCGGCAGCGCCGGGTCGAAGCCGCCGAGTTCGTTCCAGACCGAGCGGCGCACGAGCATGCCACCTGCGGCGACACCGAGCACGTCGGTGTTGCGGTCGTGCTGGCCCTGGTCGAGCTCGTCCTGCACCAGCACGATCGACCGGCCGAAGCGGGTCATGCTCTCGCCGAAGGCGCGGATGAGCGAGGGGTCGTCGTCAGCGACGAGCTTCGGACCGGCGACGACGACCGACGGCGCGATCTCGACGGCGGACAGCAGGTCGGCGAGCGCGGTCGGTGCCGGCGCGTTGTCGTGGCCGAGGATCCACAGCCACTCGTCGACCGGCTCGTCGGTCGCCACGGGCGGCGCGCTGCGCTCGCCCTGGCGGACGGCGTCACCGAACGCGGTACCGGCGGGCAGCCGGACGAGCTGCGCGGACCCGCCGAAGGACAGTTCGGCGGTCGATCCGTCGGTCGTGCCGACGTCGACGACCACCAGGTTCTCGGGGTGGCGGGTCTGGGCGGCGAGCGCGTCCAGGGTCCGGTCGAGGTGGGCCGCCCCGTTGGCGGCGACGAGGATCGCGGTGACTCTGGGCTGCATGACGGGCGTCACTCTACGGTCTGGAGGCGCGGTGTCGGCTGCGGACGGCGGCGCGCCGTGAACCTTTGGATGCGCTCACTGCGCGGTGCGGGACGGGCGGAGGTGGTCGCCTTCCGGCGCCTTCGTCGCAGGCTCCTCAGGGGCGCAGTCGCACGGCGCTGGCGCGCCGTGAACGCTCCTACGCCCGTTTCCGCAACTTGCGGCGTTCACGCTCGGAGAGGCCACCCCAGATGCCGAAGCGTTCGTCGTTCTCGAGCGCGTACTCGAGGCACTGCGCCCGGACCTCGCACGAGGTGCAGATCTTCTTCGCCTCGCGCGTGGAGCCGCCCTTCTCGGGGAAGAACGCCTCGGGGTCGGTCTGCGCGCAGAGCGAGTCGACCTGCCAGGCGAGCGGGTTCTCCTCGTCGTCGGTCTCCGGACGTCGGACACCCGGGACGCCGAGCGCCACGGGATCGACGTGCCAGTCCTCCGGAACTCCGGCGTGGAACTCGGAACCGTTCACCCTGATCACCCCTGCCGCCTCGACAACGAACCCCAACTCTTGCGGCCGTTGCCTGTAATTACAGCGGTGTCATTCGCCTGAGTCAAGTCGCGGATCATAGAAGGCACTGACCGCTCCAGCGTGTCATGTCCCCCGTTTGGGCGTGTCGCACCGCTCGGGTGGGCCTTCCGGGGGACAACTGACTCGTCCTCAGGCGCTCAGGAGGCGCTGCGACGGGCCTCCCAGGCGCTCGACACCATCTCGTCCAGGGAGTGCCGCATGGCCCACTCGAGGTCACGGGCGGCCGCTTCGCCGGTCGCGACGATGCGGGCCGGGTCGCCGGGGCGCCGCGGTGCGATCTCGGGGTCGAAGGCGATCCCGGTGCCCGACGCCATCGCGTCCATGATCTGCCGGACGCTCACACCGTCGCCGCTGCCGAGGTTGTAGGCACGCTCCAGCGGCTCCCCCGCCTCGAGCTTCCGCGCGGCCACCGCGTGCGAGTGCGCCAGGTCGGCCACGTGCACGTAGTCACGGACGCAGGTGCCGTCCGGGGTGGCGTAGTCGTCGCCGTTGATCCGCGGGGTCCGGCCGGCGAGCAGCGCGTCGAAGACCAGCGGGAACAGGTTGTGCGGGCTGGCGTCGTACAGGTCGGGCTCCCCGGAACCGACGACGTTGAAGTACCGGAGCGACGTGGTGGTGAAGCCCGCGGCGACCTCCATGTCGCGCAGCAGCCACTCGCCGATGAGCTTCGACTCGCCGTACGGCGACTCCGGGTTCTTCGGGGTGGACTCGACCACGGTCTCGACGTCCGGCGTGCCGTAGACCGCCGCGCTGGACGAGAAGACCGCCTTGGTGACGCCGGTCTCGGCCATCGCGCGCAGCAGGGTCGCCATGCCGGTGACGTTCTGCTCGTAGGTGTGCAGCGGGCGCTCGACCGAGACGCCGGCGTACTTGAATCCCGCGACGTGGACCACACCGGTGACCTCGTGCTCGCGCAGCGTGCGTGCGACGAGCTCGCCGTCGAGGATCGTGCCCTCGACGAACGGCACGTCGTCCGGGACGAACGCGCGGAAACCGCTCGACAGATCGTCGAACGCGACCGTGTCGATGCCGGCCGAGCGCAGTGCTCGGACGACGTGGGACCCGATGTACCCGGCACCGCCGGTGACCAGCCAACTCATGGTCGCCACGCTAGCGGACGTCGGCGACGCTCCGGTGGCGGTGTGCGGGTCCACGCCACGGCGTGCGGCCCCGCGCCGGTCCCGGTGCCGGTCCGCGCCCCTAGGCGCCGGTGGCGATGAACACGGTCGACGTGATGCCGTCGGAGGAGTCCGCCTCGACCGTCACGTCGCCCTCGTCCGGCGTGATGAAGCACGACTCGCCCTTGCGGAGCAGGGTCGCCGACTGCGCGCCGACGAGCGTGACGACGCCCTCGGTGCAGATCGCGATCGACGGCCCCACGAGCGGGGCGACCCCGCCGGTGCTCAAGCCCACCGGGCGACCGTCACCGTCCACCCGCAGCAGCGCGAAGCCGACGCCGTCCGGCGCGAACCGGTCGACGCCCTCGGCGATGCGCTCGGGCTCGAGGACCGGTGCCGGGTACGCGGTGAAGTCGAGCACCCGCAGGAGCTCCGGCACGTCGACGTGCTTCGGCGTGAGCCCGCCGCGCAGCACGTTGTCCGACGGCGCCATCAGCTCGATGCCGAGTCCGTCGAGGTACGCGTGGATGTTGCCGGCGGGCAGGTACATGGCCTGCCCCGCGGTGAGCGTCACCCGGTGCATGAGCAGGGAGACGACGATGCCGGGGTCGCCGGGCCAGGTGGTCGCCAGGTCGCGGACGGTCGCGGTGTTCGGGGTGAGCAGGTCGTCGTCGAGCGAGACGGCCAGGTCACTCGCGGCCTGCACCACGGCGAGCGCGGACTCGTCGGCGGTCTCGAGCCAGCGGACGGTGTCCTCGAGCCCGTGCAGCAGGTGCACCTCGAGCGGACCGAGGCGGCCGGTACCGGCGTCGAGCACGCGGACCTCGGCCAGGGTCTCCTCGACCGGGCGGAAGCCGCTCAGCGCCTCGAACCGCTCGCTCAGCGCGACGACGAGCTCGGGCTTCGGGAACGGGTCCTTGTAGTTGCGGGCCGGGTCGTCGAGCGGGATCCCCTCGCGCTCCTCGCGGGCGAAGCCCTCTTCTGCCTGCTCCGGGGTCGGGTGCGCCTGCAGCGAGAGCGGTGCCGCAGCGGCGAGCACCTTGAGCAGGAAGGGCAGGCCGGTGCGGTCCGGACCGAGTGCGGTCTCCGGCTCGTCGGCGATCCAGTCGCGGAGCGTGTCGGCCCCGCCGACCATGGCCGGGTTGACCACGACACTGGGGCTGCCGGCGTGGGCGCCGAGCCAGAGCTCCGCCTGCGGGGCACCCGTGACGGTGCGGCCGAGGAGCTCCGGGATCGCGGTGACCGAGCCCCAGGCGTAGTCGCGGGGGGTGTTCGTGATGCCGAGGAACATGGGCCAGAGCCTACCGGCGCTGCCGGTGGAGTCCTGCGGACGGCGACCGGCCGGTAGCCTGGCGTCGTGACGAACACCTGGCCACTGGCGCGCGGGACCGTACCGGAGCGCGAGGCGTTCGCCTTCGGGGCGACGACCCTGTTCGTGCTGTTCGCGGGCGACGCCGTGCCGAACACCCTGACCTGGGTCGGGGCCGGCGTCCTCTGGGCCCTCGTCGCGGCGTGGGGCATCACGATCCTGGTCCGGGCGAGGCCACCGCTCGTCCGCACCCCCTGGGCGCTCTGGGCGTTCCTCGGCTGGTGCCTGGTGACCCTGGTGTGGTCGCACTGGCGCTTCGCGACGATCTCGAGCCTGACCGTGCAGGTGATCTGCGCGGCCGTCGCGTTCACGATCGCCTCGACCCTGACGTGGCGCCGGATCACCGACGCCCTGAGCCTCGCGCTCCGGTGGGTCCTCATGCTCTCGCTCCTGTTCGAGGCCGCCGTCGCGGTGTTCGTCCGGCACCCGATCGCCCCGATCTGGACGGACTACGGCGACCGCGACGTCCCCGACGCCTTCTACTTCTCGCGCGCCGAGCTCTTCACCGGGGGCCGGATCCAGGGGCTGCCCGGCAACGCCAACCTGCTCGCGATGGTGGCCCTGCTGGTCGCGATCGTGGTCGCCGTGCAGTTCGCCGAGGGCCGGATCCGCCGGAACCAGGCGATCGGCTGGTTCGTCGTCGCGGCACTCGGTTTCGTCCTCACCCGCTCGTCGACGGTCATCGCCGCCGCACTCGTGGTCGCCGTGGTCGCACTCGCCGCCGTCTGGATGCGCCGTGTCCCGACCGAGCGCCGCACCCCGCGCTACCTGCTGCTGGCCGTGGGTGCCGTCGTCGTCGCCGTCGCCGCGTTCGTGCTGCGCGGCCCGGTGTCCGAGCTGCTCGGCAAGGGTTCGGACGCCACCGGGCGCGGGGAGATCTGGGCCAAGGTGCTCGGCCTGATCGACCAGCACCCCGTGGGCGGCTGGGGCTGGATCGGGTACTGGTGGCCAGGCATCCCGACCCTCGCCGACCTGGCGCAGCGCAAGGGCGTCACGTACCTGCAGGCCCACGACGCCTACCTGGACGTCTGGATGCAGACCGGCATCATCGGCCTGGTGCTCTTCGCGATCTACGTGGTCACGACGCTGTCCCGCTCGTGGGCCTGCGCGACCCGCATCGGGTACGACGCCGCGCTGCGTCCGCGGTCGTTCGACCCGGTGTCACTCCTGCCGCTCCTGGTCGTCGTCGCCCTGCTCGTGCAGTCCGTCGCCGAGTCCCGCCTGCTCTACCAGGGGAACTGGGTGCTCTTCGCCCTGCTCGCCATCAAGACGCGCATCGTGCTGACCGGCGAGGAACCGGTGTCCACCGGCGACGGTCCGCGCACGCCACCCGCCAAGCGCGAGTTCCGCTGGGCCGGCACGCGCTGACCCGCACGCTCCCTCAGCGCGACAGCCACGAGCACGACACCGGGGACGACCACGGGTTCGACTTCACCCGGGCGACCTCGAGCGTCGGGTCCGCGTCGCACGCCGCCACCGCCGCCGGCAGTTGCCCCACCCACACCGGGCCGCCGCTCCGCCGCGTGTCCGTCGGCGCGACGTGCAGGACCGCCGACGCGACGACGGCGGTGACCACGCACCAACCGGCCAGCGCGCCGACGAGGCGACCAGGGCCTCCCGTCCGTCCGGCAGCACGCGACCAGCTGCCGGCGTCCACGAGCGCGGCTGCGGCGACCACCGCGGCGCTCACCAGCAGCAGGCCGGCGGCCGCGGCGTAGCGCTGCGGCGGCACGGCGGCCATCGCGGCGACCGGCGCCGACCAGCGGAGGCCGTCGCCGCCGTTGGCGAGCAGGGCCACCCACCACACCGCGACGGAGCCGACGGCGAGGGCTGCGACCATCCACCGCGTGCGCGCCGGCCCGACCACGACGGCCGCCACCAGGACGACGAGCAGCAGGGCTGCGGGCACCACGACCACCGCCCAGCCGTGCTCGACCACCGCCGTCAGCACCGCACCGAGGTCCGGGTCCCAGGCACCCGCCACGGGACGCAGCAGGTACCCCGCGAGCACGTCGCGCACTGCCGGCGACCCCGTGGCGAGGGCCCGCGGGCTCGTCAGGGTCGTGATGCCCTGCACCGCCAGGGCGACGACCACGACGAGCGTGACCGGCAGCGCGGTCCACCGGCCGGCCGGTCCGGGCGTCCGGCCACGGGGCGTCCAGGCGAGGAGCAGCAGGGGCGCGAACAGGGCGGTGAGCGGTTCGGTGAGGACCGCTGCACCCGCGACCACGGCGAGTGCTCCGGCCGCCCACCACGACCGAGCACGCCACGCGAAGACCCACGGCACCAGGACGAGCAGGAACCAGTGCAGGTTCGCCGCGTTGCCGCTGATCTCGTACGGGGCGAGCGGCAGGACGACGGGGACGGCGGCGAGCACCAGCCGCAACGGCCAGGGGCGGACGACGTCACGGGACAGCACGAACACCAGGGCGCAGACCCCGCCGACCGCCGTGCACGCGGCGAGCGCCACCACCTGCGCGTAGCGCTCGGGCGGCAGCGCGTACCCGAGGTCGACGATGAGCCGCGGCAGCAGGTGCACGTATCCGGCGTAGGGGTGCAGCAGGGTGTCGACGGGACCCATCGCGATCCGTTCGCGCAGGAACACGCCGCCGTCCTCGGCCCAGACGGTGTTCCGCGGCACCGGGCCGAGCCGGTACCAGGCCAGGGCGGTCGTGAGCAGGCCGACGACGACCGCGACGAGGGGGACGCCGGCGACCCTGCGCGCGAGGTCCATCCGGTGAGGATAGTTCGGTCATCGCGCATCGTCGATACAGCCACACCGCGATGCGGTGTGCTCGTCACAAGGTCGTGCGCCAAGATGGACGCGTGACGGACGGCCGGGTGAGCAGACAGGTGCTCGGGCGCCGGTACCTCTCCGCCTGGATCGGCTTCTCGGCCGGTGGACGGTTCAGCCAGGCGCTCGCGACGGTCATCGTGCTGTTCGGGTTCGGCCAGCCCACCGTCGAGGCCCTCGTCGGCCGCGCGGGGACCTGGGCGGTGCTCGTGACGCTGTTCGTGCTCGCGGGGCTGAGCCTGCTCGGCCAGCGCTACCGGATCGAGTGGCACGGGGTCCTCCCCCTCTCGCTGCTGGCCTTCGTCGGCTACTGCGCGTTGAGCGTGCTCTGGAGCGAGTACTCCTGGGTGGCGCTCCGCGGACTGGTGCAGACCGTGTGCTTCATCGGCCTCGGGCTGTACCTGGCCCTCGGCCGCGACCTGGTGCAGGTGATCCGGGCCTCGGGCGACGCGTTCCGGATCCTGCTCGTGACGGCCCTCGGGCTCGAGGTCCTGTCCGGCCTGGTCCTCGACGTCCCGTTCCCGGCGTTCGGCATCCGCGGCGACATCGCGTACGGCGGCCCGATCCAGGGCATCGGCGGCACGCGCAACTTCATGGGCTTCATCGCCGCGATGGCCCTGGTCACCTTCGTGGTCGAGTTCCTCACACGCTCGGTCACGGTCTGGCGCGCGATCGCCTCGACCTCGCTCGCCGTCATCGCCCTCATGCTCGTGCAGTCGCCCATCACCGGGCTCGCGATGATCGCGCTCGCCGTCACCGCGCTGGCGCTCTGGTCACTCCGGCACGCACGACCGGCGACCAGACCGGTGGTCAACGGCGTCCTCGGTGCGGTCGTCCTGCTGACGCTCGCCGTCGGGGTGCTCGCCCGGCACCGTCTGCTCGCCGAGATCGGGGCGGCCGGCGGCACGGCCACCCGGACGGACCTGTGGTCGCAGATCCGGGTCCTGGTGGAGCGCTACCCGATCCAGGGCTGGGGCTGGGTGGGCACGTGGCCGACCGAGCCCGTCGTGCCCTACGTCACGCTCATCGACCCCGCCGGCGTCCGGTTCACCTCGGGCCTGAACGCCTTCCTGGACGCCTGGCTGCAGATCGGGTTCGCGGGCACGCTCATCCTCGGCATCACCGCGTTGCTCGCGTTCGCGCGTGCCTGGGTCACGGCGACGACGTTCCCCGGGGTGGCGTACGTGTGGCCGGCCGCCGTGCTCGTGCTGCTCGCCGTCACCAGCACGGCGGAGAGCTACCTGCTGCACGGCGCGGGGCTGATGTTCTTCGTGACGGTCCTCGTGATCGCCGCGCGGCGCCGCTCGTGGCGCCGGCACCTGCCGCGCGTGTAGCGGCGGTACGGCGCGACCCACCGACGGCCTGGAGGCCCGTGGCGGCCCCGCACCGCGCCTCCAGGCCGTCGCGCCCAGCGTTCCCGGCGCGCGCATCGTGAGCAGGAACGGTCGCCCCTGCGGAGGCGACCCGACCGTTCCTGCTCACGAAGCGAGCACGCGAGCGCGCTACGGGCGCGTGCGGCGACCGAGGCGGCGCTGCACGCCCCACTGGGTGACGCGGAGCATCGCCTCGAGGACGATGGACCGGCTCATCTTGGAGACGCCGTGCACGCGGTCACGGAAGCGGATGGGCACCTCGACGATGCGGCCACCGAGGGCGTCCACGCGCAGCGTCATGTCCACCTGGAAGCAGTACCCCTTCGAGTCCACCGACCCGAGGTCCATCCGCGCGATCGCCGACGAGCGGTACACGCGGTAGCCGGCGGTGATGTCCCGCACGTCGAGCCCGAGCGCCAGGCGGGCGTAGGTGTTGGCCCCGCGGCTGAGCGCCTGGCGCCGGAGCGGCCAGTCGACGACCGACCCACCGGGGACCCAGCGGGACCCGATGGCGAGCAGGACGTCGTCGGACGCGGTCACGGCGTCGACCAGGGCCGGCAACCGGTCGGCCGGGTGCGAGCCGTCGGCGTCCATCTCGACCAGCAACGGGTACCCGCGCTCCAGACCCCACCGGAACCCGGCGACGTACGCCGTGCCGAGCCCGAGCTTGCCGGAGCGCTGCAGCAGGTGCACCCGGTCGTCCGCGGCCGCCAGGGACCGCACGATGTCCCCGGTGCCGTCCGGGCTGCCGTCGTCGACGACGAGCAGGTGGGCACCGGGCACCGCCGCCAGCACGGCGGCGGTGATCGTACGGATGTTCTCGGCCTCGTCGTACGTCGGGACGATGACGAGGGCGGTGGTCTCCCCCGGGGTCACCGGTTCAGGCGCCGCTTCACCTTGCCGGCGACGCTGCGGGGGCCCTCGGTGCGCAGGTAGTGCACGGCACGGCCGAGGTCGTAGCGGACGCCGGAGAGCTTCTTGCGCTCCGGGACGCGGACGCGCATCTTGTGCGGCTCGATCGACGACGCGGTGTCGCGCACCGACTTGTCCGCAGCGCGGATCGGGTTCCGGCAGAACTCGACGAGCGGGGCCAGGACGTTCTCCCACGTGAACTGCTCGCGCACGCGGTCGACGTTGCCGATGAACTCGGTGCGGGCCTTCTTGTCGAAGAGCGCCGTCTCGAGCGCGGTGGCCAGACCGTCGATGTCCTGCTCGTGCACCGCGATGCCGAGCTTCTCTTCTGCGACGAGGTCACCGAACGAGTCGCCGGCCGTCGTGACGATCGGCAGACGTGCCCACAGATAGTCGAGGATGCGGGTCCGGAACGAGAAGGTGGTCTCGAGGTGCTCGTAGTGCGTCGAGACGCCGGCGTCGGCCTCGAGCAGGTAGGCGCCGCGCTCCTCGTACGGGATCCACTGGTCGTTGAAGAACACGTGCTTGCCGGTGAGACCGAGGGCGTCGGCCTCGGCGCGGACCTTCGCGACGATGTCCATCTCGGGGACGTCGGGGTTCGGGTGCTGCACGCCCATGAAGAAGAGCTTCACCGACGGACGGCGCTCGGCGAGCTGGGCGATCGAGCGGACCAGGGTGATCGGGTCGAACCAGTCGTAGATCCCACCGCCCCAGACGACGAGCTTGTCGTTCTTGCCGATGCCCGGCACGACGCCCTTGACGCGCTGCTGGTCGTGGACCGGCGGCGTCGAGGACAGGCCGAACGGCACGACGCCGATGAGCGAGCGCAGGTCGGCGTCGCGCGAGTAGGTGCGGGCGTTCACGCGGCCGGAGCCGGCGAGCTGCCCGAGCCAGAACATCCGCTGGCGCTCGGAGGCGCAGATGAAGTAGTCGCCGAGCTCGAGCTGGTGGTTCAGCGTGTCCGAGGCGTCGAGGATCTGGCGGTTCCACTTGTCGACGTCGTCGCTGCGGCCCTGTTCCAGCTGCTCGAGGTGCAGCGGGTCGTAGACGTCGACGACCAGGATCTTGCTCGTCGACTCGAGCACCGGGAACAGCCGGAGCGCGTGGCCCTGCACGATGATGACGTCGGCCCAGCCCTCGTGCTCGATCATCTGGCGCGGGTGACGGTGCGGGACCGTGACGACCTCGTACGACGGGTCGATCGGCGACGAACGGGTCAGGCTGACCACGCGGACGTCGTGCTCGGACGCCAGCTGCTTGGCCATCTGGGTGGCACGGATCGCCGGACCGGCCATCTTCGCGCCGATCGAGTCGCCCGTGATGATGAGGACGCGGCGACGGGTACCGACCTCGAGCACGCCGAGGGAGTGCACGATCTTGTCGTAGCCGGCCAGGTAGTTCTCGATCGGGTACGCGGGCTCGTCGCGGTTGCCGAACAGGCGGAGGAGCTCGCGGTCGGACCGGACGCGGGTCGCCTGGATCTGGCGGCGGGACTCGGTCATCGGCGGCAGCTGCTCGACGAACTGGTCGACGCCGTAGATGCCCGCCATGCTCGTCTTCGGCACCGGGATCGTCGGGACGCTGTCGTCGCCGGGGTTGCGCAGGTCGAGCTCGGTGGAGTCGAGCTCCCCGCGGCCCACGGCACGGCGGACGGCGAGCGCCAGGGAACCGGGCAGCGCCGCGGCGAGCTGCTCGTCACCGAGGTTCTTGTAGAGCGTGAACAGTGCGTTCCGCTCGAGCAGGTAGGTCTCGCGGAAGTCGCCGAACTTGTTCATCGACGCGTGGTGCTTGTGGAACGCGACCGACTTCGGCTGGTACCGGAAGCGCCAGCCGAGCAGGTTGAGCCGCCAGCCGAGGTCGACGTCCTCGTAGAACATGAAGTAGCGGTCGTCGAAGCCGTCGAGCTGCTCGAAGAGCTCGGCGCGGATGAACATCGCGGCGCCGGTGCCGAACAGGACGTCGGTCTCGCTCTCCCACCGGCCGGTGTCCGGCGAGCCGGCGAAGGGCTTGTAGCCCATGCCGTACCAGGTCATCGCGGCCTCGGTGAAGTCGACGTTGACGCCTTCCCAGTCGAGGACCTTCGAGGCGACGGCGCCGATGTCGGCACCGGAGGCGAAGGTGGCCATCGCCTCGCGCACCCAACCGGTGTCCGGGCGGGCGTCGTTGTTGAGGAACGCCACGACCTCGCCGGAGGACTTCTCGACGCCGAGGTTGCAGCCACCGGTGAACCCGAGGTTCGCGCCAGCGTCGATCAGGGTGAAGTCGAGGCTCGAGGCCTTCAGACGCCCGAGGTGCTCGGGGCCTGAACCGTTCTCGACGACGATCACCTCGAGCTTGTCCTGCGGCCAGTCCTGCTTGCGGAGTTCCGCGATGCTCGTCAGGGTGTCGTCCGTGCCCTTGTAGTTCACGAGGATGACGGACACGACTCCCGGCTTGCGCTCTGTCACGCGAGTTCCTCCAGCAGCTGCCGCGCCCCGGGCGCGGGTCGATGGGTCGGCCGACGGGGTGCCGCGGGCCGATGACACCCTACAAGGCGCGCCCAGGGACTCCCTGCCGCCGCTGCGGATTCGTGCAGAATGGCGTGCGTGACCGCAGTGATCCCGAGCACCCCCATGTCCTCTCCCCTCCGCGAGGACTACGCGGCCCTCGCGGCCGACGAGCACGCCGAGGGCCCCCGCGGCACGATCCGCTTCGCGGTGTCGACCGCCGATCCGTCCGAGGGCAAGGGCGACCTGTTCGTCGCGCTCGGGCTGGCGCGGGCGCTCCGGGCCGAGGGCTGGGGCGTCGCGATGTGGCCGCTCGAGCGCTGGGGCGAGGAGCTCCCCGCCGACACCGCCGTCGTGGTCAGCATGATCGAGTCCTTCGTGCCCGGGTACGTCCCCGCCGGCACCGCCCTGGTGGCGTGGGTGCGGAACTGGACCGCCAAGTGGGCAGCCCTGCCGTACCTCGACGAGTTCGACGCGGTCTGGACGTCGTCCGGGATCGCCCGCGACGCGATCGCGGCCGCGTACTCCGGCCCCGTCGAGGTGGTGCCGATCGGCGTCGACACCGAGCTGTTCACGACCGACGCCCCCGCACCGCGCGAGCGCACGGACCGCGCCGTGACCACGGTCAACTTCTGGGGCGTCCGCCGCCGCGTGCAGGACGTCCTCGCCGAGGTCGCCCCGGCCGAACCGATCGTCTGGTTCGCCGCGAACGTCGACCACGTCGAGGCCTCCGCGGGCGTCGAGCTCCGCCCGGCCGTGTCCTACTTCGCCCTGCCCGAGGTCTACCGCGCCGCCGGCTTCGTCGTCGACGACGTCATCGAGCCGGCCGCCGAGTACGGCACCCTGAACTCCCGCCTGTACGAGTCGCTCGCGTCCGGTGCACTGCCCGTCACCGACTGCGCGCTCGGGCTCGACGAGCTCGGCCTGTCCGACGTGCCGGTGTTCGACGACGCCGACTCGCTCGAGCGCGTGCTCGCGATGCCCCGCGACGAGCGCACCGCCCTGGTCGCCCGGCTCCGCGCCGTCGTGGTCGAGCGGCACTCGTTCCGCAGCCGCGCCGAACAGGTCGGTCCGTCGCTCGACGCCGCCGTCGCCGCCGCCTCGGGCCGGAGCGGCGAGCGTGGCGCGTTCCTGCGGTGGGCCACCGCCCAGCGCGAGACGCTCCGGCAGACCGAGCACGACCGCGACGTCCACCTGGCCGGCGTGCACGACATCAACGCGCGCCTGGTCGCGTCGGAGCAGAAGGTCGGCGCGTACGACACCGCCCGCCGCCTGGCCGAGGCGGAGCGTGACCAGATCGCGGCCCGCTTCGAGGGCCTCACGCGCTCCCCCGAGTACCGGCTGCTGCACGGCGTGGGCCTGATGGCGCGGCGCGTGCGCCGCTGACGGCGGTCGACGCGACCCAAGACGGACGGGAGGCCCGGTACCAGCTGGTACCGGGCCTCCCGTCCGTCACCTGGTGACCGTCTACTGCACGGTGACCGTCTTCGTGCCGAAGCTCTTGTAGGTGCCGCTCGGCAGGTCCTGGAAGTAGACGCGCACGGTGTGCGTGCCCTTCTTCACCCCGGTGAACTTCCGCGACAGCCCGACGTCCGAACCCCAGTCCGGGTGCACGGCCTGCACGTCGGTGCGGGTCGCGTTGACGGTGCCCGGCGAGACGGCCACGCCGTCCAGGTGGATCTTGTACTTGACCGGGTCCCAGACGTCCGGGTCGATCGCCCAGCCGGCCACGGTGACGGTGCCCGTGCCGCCGGTGACGGACTCGTACAGGCCCTTGACCGAGCCGGTCTTGCCCGTCTTGCCGGTGGTCGGCGGGTCGGTGACCGTCACGCTCTTCGTGCCGAAGCTCTTGTACGTGCCGCTCGGCAGCTCCCGGAAGTACACGCGCACGGTGTGCGTGCCGGCGGTCAGCCCGGGGATCTTCAGCGAGAGGCCGACGTCCGAGCCCCAGGCGGGGTGCACGGCCTCGACGTCGGTCCGCTTCGCGTTCGCGGTCCCGGGGGCGATGGCGACACCGTCGACGTGGATCTTGTAGGCGACGGGGTCCCAGACGTCGGGGTCGATCGCCCAGCCGCGCACCGTGGCGCTGTTCACGCCACCGACCACGGACTCGAACGCACCCTTGACCGAGCCGGTCTTGCCCGTCTTGCCGGTCGTCCCCGACGCGTCGGGTTCGGCGGTCGACGCGGCGGTCACCGTCACGGACTTGGTGCCGAAGCTGACGTACTTGCCGCCCTGCAGGTCCTGGAAGTAGACGCGCACGGTGTGCTTGCCCGCCTTCAGGCCGGTGAGTCGGAGCGTCAAGCCGACGTCGGAGCCCCACGTGGGGTGCGTCGCCTCGACGTCGGTGCGGGTCGCGTCCGCGACCCCGCTGTTCGTGCTCACGCCGTCGACGTGGATCTTGTACTTGACCGGGTCCCACACGTCCGGGTCGATCGCCCAGCCGCGCACGGTGGCCGTGCCGACGCCGCCGGTGACGGAGTCGTACGACCCGCGCACGGCACCGGTCTTGCCGGTCTTGCCGGTGGTCGGGGCGTCCACGACGACCGACTTCGACGCGACCTTCACGTACTTCGTGCCGGGCTTGTCCATCACGTACAGCGTCACGGCGCGCGAGCCCGCGCTGATGCCACCGATCGTCTTCGAGAAGCCGAGGGTGCTGCCGACGCCGGGGTAGACCTTCGCCACGTCGGTGCGGGTCTTGTCCGCCGTGCCGGTCGCCTTGCTCACGCCGTCGACGAGGATCTTCCACGAGCCGGGCTTGGACGAGTCGGGGTCGAGGACCCAGCCGGTGGCCGAGATCGTGCCGACGCCACCGGTCACCGAGTCGAGGACGCCCTTGGGTGCCGCGCTCGTGATGGTGCGGGTGTAGCAGCCGAGCAGGGTGTTCGCCCCGCGGCCCTGGTTGATGGCGTAGCTGCAGACGGAGTGCTTGCCGAGGCTCAGCCCGGTCAGTTCGGCCGAGAACCCGTGCCGGGTGTTGTTCGCGCCGAGGGTGCCGGCCAGGTCGCTCCGGGTGTTGTCCGCGGTGACGGTCTTCGCGCCGGCGCCGTCGACGTAGAACGCGACGCGCAGGGCGCTGGTGGTGTCCGGGTCGGCCGCCCAGCCGGTGACCGTGATCGACGAGGTGGAGGTCGCGGTCACGGAGTCGACGTCGCCGTAGGGGTTGCCGCCGCCGGCCGCAGCACCGAACCAGTCGGTGTACATGCGCCAGAAGTTGCGGTTGCCGTAGGCGGAGCAGCTGTCACCGGAGCCGTAGAGGTTCGACATGGCCGCGGCGTTCGGGGTGTACGGGGTGTAGATGTACAGGCTCGCGGTGGCCTGGTTCTGGATGTAGACGGACTTCCGACCGCAGGCCGCGTTCGGGTTGAGCAGGATCGAGTTCGTCCGGCCCGCCTGGTACGCCCACGAGGTCGGCGATGCCTGGTACCGCTTGAACTGCAGGGCCGCTGCGTAGACCTGCTGGCCGAAGCCGAAGTACGCCGGGTCGCACGGGGCGGTGTCCGGGCACGCGAAGCCGGTGGCGTGCAGGTACATGTAGGACGTCGGCGAGGACGTCGTGACGATGCCCTGCTCCTTCTGCAGGAGCACGAGGAGCACCTTCTGGCTGATGCCGCACGCGGCACCGACCTGGGCGATCATCGTCGCGGCCGACTTGGTGCCGCCGGCGATCGCGCTGCACCGGCCGGAGACGGCACCGATCGAGCTCATCTTCTGCGAGAAGTCCTTGAGGCAGGCGGGGCCGCTCGACGACTTCCGGCAGTTCGGCGCGACGCTCGTCAGGAACGACTGCACGGCGGCGGCGTTCATCGCCGAGCCGTTGTAGAAGTTCGCGTCGCTGATGATGTTGCCCGGGTCGAAGTCCGAGGCGACCGCGGCCGAGGCCGACTGGGTCGTGGTCTGCTCCGCGAGCACCGTGCCGAAGGTCAGGCCGCTCACCGCGACGGCGAAGGCCGCCACCAGGGCGAGGGAGCTCCGGAGGGAACGACGGGAGCGGGCTCCTCGGGGGGAACGGGGGGAA